>DAHXOM010000141.1 GCA_027364825.1 bacterium
GGGCTTAAAAGTCCTCTATTTTATTATTGCATTGACCTTCCTCGGGGGGTTCGGCGGCATATTCGGCATTATGAAAAGCTGCGGCACAGGTCTGTCCGAAGGTACCGTTGCAGTCGTAAACCGGGATGCAATATCCGTTGACGACTTTTCCCGTGCCTATAGAAACACGGTAAATGCATACAGCAGGGAATTTAAGGGTGAAATGACGCAGGAGATGCTCAGCAAATTGAATATACCGGACCGGGTAATAAACGACCTCATATCGAACGAGGTTGCCACCCAACAGGCACACAGTATCGGGTTTATTGTTACTAAACAGGAACTCATGGATCAAATAAGCCATACCCCGTCCTTCCTTAATAAGGATCATCAATTCGATCCCAGGATATATTATGCTGTATTGCGGGAAAACAATATTACGCCGGATAATTTTCAGAACGATGTGAGCAACGATATACTGATGCTGAAATTGAAAAAGCTGTTTTATGACAATGTTTTTCTGAGCGATAGCGAAATTAAGATATTGAACGCTATAAATGCTACAAAACAGCCGGAAAATAACCCGCAGGCCGATGCGCAGTTAAAATACTCGATAGCACAATCTGCCTACAGTTCATGGATTAAAGGCATCGAGAGCACGATGAATATACAAACGAACAAGGCTGTACTTGCCAGATTCACGCAAACGACAGATTAACCCTGCCAGGCAGTAGTAATCAAATCTTATGGTTAGCGATAATACCAGTACAACTCCATCAGCACAACCTCCACTCGAACTCAGAAGGGACATTACCGTATGGGGCTCATACATGTGGGGATACGCGGATGTCGGGGCTGATATTTATGCAGCACTCGGGCTTGTCATAGCAGCGGCACAGGGTGCAGCAAGCCTTGCATTTGCAGTAGCCGGCATTGTCTATATCATGATCGGGTTTGCCTACACAGAGCTTGCCGCAACCTACCCGGTTGCAGGCGGTGGACACTATTTTGCACTGCGAGGGCTCGGTGATTTTTGGGGCTTTGTGGCAGGTATTGCATTGCTGCTTGATTATACTATAGATATCGCATTGTTTGCCGTGGCTTCTGCCGGATATGTAAATTTCTTTTTGCCCTATTTCGGCATAGAGCCAACCCATTTTATCTTTATGCTCGGATCATTGAAAATAAATTACCTGTGGCTTTCGGAATCATTATTTTTTATACTTTTTTTAATCTGGCTGAATATCATAGGTATAAAAGAATCATCGCTTTTTAATGAGCTTATCGGTGCTTTTGATATTACCATAGAATCGTCTGTCATTGTATTCGGCTTTTTATTCGCATGGAAACCGGAGTTCCTCATTCAGCAGTGGCAGATGTCTTTCCCAACACTGCATCAGTTTATGTACGGATCCTCGCTTGGCATCATATCATTTGTAGGACTGGAATCCATATCACAGGCCGCACAGGAAACAAAACGCCCGGCAACGATAATACCGCGGACATCCATAACTTTGATCTTTACGGTATTTATTTTTGCAACCTCTTTCTCCACATTAAGCCTCGGCGTGCTGCCCTGGCAGACCTTTGCACAGCATATCGGTGATCCAATAGCAACACTTGCACATGCAATCCCTTACGTGGGATTGATTGCCGGGCCGATAACGGCCCTGCTGGGTGCGACAATACTGCTGATCTCTGCCAACTCCGGTGTTATGAGTGCATCAAGGCTCACCTACTCCATGAGCGAGTTTAAACTTTTAAGCAGGTGGTTTGACAAGGTAAGCCCTAAATACAGGACACCGGTGAGAACAATCGTGGTCTTTTCGGTTATTGGCATTATTGAAATGCTTCTTTCTTTCTTGACGCCACAGGCAATGGATACGCTTGGCAACATGTATGCATTTGGGGCAACGCTCGGGTACCTCATTGTTTTCGTCTCTCTGATTCGATTACGGTTTTCTGATCCCTATACGCCAAGACCCTATAAAATGCCGCTGAACATAAAAGTCCATTATAAAGACAGAATCGTTGATTTCCCTTTGCTTGGTGTTTTAGGATTCCTTGGTGTCGGAATGGTGCTGTTTGAGGTGATACTGACGCATAAGATAGGAAGGATAGCGGGTCCTGCATGGGTATTGCTGGGCAT
>DAHXOM010000167.1 GCA_027364825.1 bacterium
CGAGATTTAGTCCCGAGGCAGTTTCTCGTTTAATTAAGAGTAGATTAACTGAGCACACTCAATTAAGAATGGTTATCTAATGAATAAGCTTACTGACATTTTCACTTGGTAATTAACTGACATATTGACTCGGCTTTAACACCTTGTTCTTGACTTTCCACGGCTTCATTGTAAATTTACCATTCATGAGAAGACTGCTTGCAATAGATTACGGTGATGTAAGAATGGGACTGGCTGTTAACGATGCCCTGGGCATAACAGCTCAGGGCATCTGCAGTTTCAAGAGATCATCCCTGGAAAGCGACATTGCGAAAATAAAAGAAGTAATGGTATCCCATCATATAGATGAGATCGTTGTCGGCATGCCCTATATGCTGAGCGGTGAGAAAGGCAGTAAGGCAAAAGAAGTAGACGCATTCATAACGATATTAAAACAGCATTTTCCTGTCCCCGTGGTCGAATGGGACGAACGGTACACGACCGTACAGGCCGAGGAGATACTCGATAGTTCCGGGGTCAAAATGAAAAAGAAAAAATCAGTTATTGACATGCTTGCAGCAACGTTTATACTTGAGAGCTATATGGAGAGTTTAAAAAGAAAGATTTAAGCCGTTTAAACCGTTTAAGCTGATAAAACAATTCAAGAAGTTAAAACCGCGCTTGACTAGAGCAGGGATAGATTGTATGGTGCACGTAATATTCATCCAGTTAGAAATTCATGTAATTTCTGAATACAATACCATTATTAGTTGCAATTATTGTGTTTTGTATATATAGCAGGATTTTCAAACGGATAAAAAAATAATAAAAGGAGATATGAATGAAAAACAAATATTTGTTTACCTCTGAGTCTGTGACAGAGGGACATCCGGACAAGCTTGCGGATCAGGTATCGGATGCTATCCTTGATGCGGCACTTGCACAGGATAAATATTCGAGGGTTGCCTGCGAGACGCTCGTAACGACAGGACTTGCTGTTATTGCAGGTGAAATAACGACAAAGGGTACGCTCCTGTACTCCGATATTGCGAGAGAGGTGATAAAGGATATTGGGTATAATGATCCGGAGATGGGATATGACTGGAGATCGTGCGGTGTTATCGTTTCTGTAAAACAGCAGTCGCCCGACATTGCAATGGGCGTTAACAGGGGCAAGGACAAGCTGGGGGCAGGAGATCAGGGTATGATGTTCGGGTATGCTACCAATGAAACAAAAACACTGATGCCAGCTCCGATATCGTATGCAAACGCCCTTGCTAAGAAGCTTGCCGAGGTACGGAAAAACGGCACCCTCAAGTTTTTACGGCCCGACGGAAAATCGCAGGTCACCTTTGAGTACGAGAACAACAAGCCTGTAGGTATAAAAGCTATTGTTATCGCAGCCCAGCATTCAGAGGATGTTTCCAACAACAAATTAAAAGAATCCATTATAGAGGAAGTAATAAAGAAGGTCATTCCTGCAAATCTGATACGGAAAGAGACACGGTATTTTATAAACCCCACGGGCAGGTTTGTTATCGGAGGTCCTCATGGTGACACGGGACTTACCGGCAGGAAAATTATCGTTGATACGTACGGCGGATTTGGCAGGCACGGGGGCGGCGCCTTTTCCGGTAAGGACCCTTCAAAGGTAGACAGGAGCGGTTCATACATGGCACGGTATATCGCAAAGAATATAGTGGCGTCCGGCCTTGCCGACAGGTGCGAGGTTCAGCTTGCTTATGCGATTGGTGTCCCGGAGCCCGTATCCATTATGATTGATACCTTTGGAACCGGTAAGACCGAGAATGGCCGGTTAGAGAAGGCTGTTTCAAAGTTGTTCAGAATGGATCCCGCAGGGATAATAAAAGAGCTCAGCCTTTTGGAACCAAAGTACCGAAAGACCGCGGCGTACGGGCATTTCGGGAGGACGGAAAAAGGATTTACGTGGGAAAGGACAGACAAGGCCGCCGCTATTTTGAAAGAGGTGAACAGATGAAAGGTTATGATGTAAAGGATATAAAACTTGCACAGACAGGAAAACAACGTATCGAATGGGCTTACCGATCAATGGGTGTTTTACAGCTCATTGAAAAGGACTTTGCAAAGCGCAGGCCTTTGAAAGGCCTCAAGATAGCCGCATGCCTGCACGTTACAACGGAAACAGCCAATCTTATGAGGGTACTGAAGATTGGAGGTGCAGACGTAGCTCTTGCTGCTTCAAATCCATTGAGTACGCAGGACGATGTAGCCGCCTCTTTGGTCAAACACTTTGATGTGCCGACATTTGCCATAAAAGGCGAAGATACAAAGACCTATTACCGGCATATAGACTCCGTGCTTGCCGCATCTCCCATGATCACGATGGACGATGGAGCTGATCTCGTCAGCACAATTCATACGAAAAAAGGCGCACTGCTGGAACGCGTGATAGGCGGAACAGAAGAAACAACTACCGGTGTTATAAGGCTGAGGAGCATGGCGAAAGAAAAAAAACTTTCCTACCCGATCATATCCGTTAATGATGCATACACGAAGCATCTTTTTGATAACCGTTACGGCACCGGACAGAGTACCGTAGACGGTATTTTACGTGCCACAAACCGGCTTATATCCGGCTCGGTATTCGTGGTGTGCGGGTACGGGTGGTGCGGCAGAGGTGTTGCCATGCGTGCGAACGGAATGGGCGCAAGGGTTGTTATAACCGAGGTCGATCCTATAAGGGCACTTGAGGCTGTTATGGACGGATACTATGTTATGCCTATCAATGAAGCGGCAAAGATCGGAGACATGTTTGTTACGGTCACCGGGGATACGTCGGTGATAACAAAACAGGCTTTTTTGAATATGAAAGACGGCGCGATCGTCGCAAATTCCGGGCATTTTAATGTAGAGCTCGACCTTAAAACATTGAAAGCCATAGCAAGGTCACGCAAGGAAGTAAGGAATTTCGTAGAGGAGTATGTCCTGCCGAATGGCAAGGCAATCTATGTTCTCGCGGACGGCAGGCTGGTGAATCTTTCGGCGGCAGAAGGACACCCGTCGAGCGTGATGGACATGAGCTTCGCAAACCAGGCCCTTTCCGTTGCGTTTTTAAAGAACAATGCACGCAGCCTTGAAAACAAGGTTTACCCGGTGCCTGAAGATATCGATAAAAATATTGCGGTCATAAAATTAAAAACACTCGGCATAAAGATCGATACCCTGACACCGGAGCAGATAGAATACCTTGCTTCATGGGAAAGTGGAACATAGCCTCGATAGTATCATAAGTCCGAAGTTCAGGTTTTATCAGCCGCTGAATGGCTACAGGATTACCATCGATACGGTAATCCTGTATAACTTTGCGTTACCCTATACAAAGGGCAGGGTGCTGGAAATAGGCTCTGCTTCGGGTGTTATCAGCATTTTGCTGTCAAAGGATCCCCGGGTTACCCGGGTTACCGGAGTAGAGGTAAACCCTGTACCCTATCAACTGTCTCTGAAGAACCAGGGGATGCATGATTGCGGTGAAAGGGTTTTATTTCTGAACGAAGACATTAAGAATTTCAAGGGCCTTTTTAAGCCGCAGTCCTTTGATACCGTTATAACAAATCCTCCGTTTTATAAGTACGGAACAGGCAGGTTAAACAAACGTCAGGAGGTCACTACGGCCCATCATGATAAACACCTCACCCTTGATATGGTTTTTAAATCTTCGAGATACCTTCTGCGGCCCGGAGGTTATTTAATCATACTGTTCACGGCGCACAGGATGGGTGAAGTGCTTTTGAGTGGCAAAGGATTCAATATTGAAGTACTGCGATTTATACACCGGAAGGTTAATAAACCAGCAGATGCTTTTTTGATGCTTGCAAAGAAAGGCGGCGGGAAACAGCTCAGTGTCGTTCCGCCCCTGATAGTTCATAAGGGAGCGGGGTATTCGGAAGAGGTTATGGAAATGCTGAACGCACGCGTATGAAGGAATTCAAAACTCAAAATTCAAGATTCAATATGTAGAAACTCAAAATTCAAGATTCAACCCCTCATCCCTCGCTCCTCGCTACTCGTTCCTTCTTTTCCCCTTGTCCCCTTGCCCTCTCTTTCCCTTTTCCCCTCTCATTCCTCGCTACTCCTCCCTCATTCCTGCCTTTTCCCCTTCTTAACGATTGAAACAGTTTAAACGGTTCAAACGGTTTAAACCGCTCTATCTTCTCGCCCCTGACTCCTCACTTCTCAACCCTCAATCATGGCATTTCATGCTTGACTGGTTTGAATTTGTCTTGTAAGTAGAATAAAGATGTTAGCAGAGGAGGTTGTATGAAAAACGTTCTGAGTATAGCAGGAGCAGTAATAATCTTTGCCAGTACAACAGTTTATGCCGCATCACCTATGGGACCTGCAATGCAGGGGGAGACCGGAATCATGAGAGTCATATCCGCGGAAAGCCTGCCTCAAACCGGGGCAATGTTCGGGGTGGATGGTTTATATTTTCGTGATACGGATCTCTTGAATACGGCAGGAGACACCAATCAGCGATTGGAAGGAAATGTTAACCTGACCTACGGAGCAGCCGATTGGCTGGAATTGTTTATCAACGAATCGACTGCAGCCCAGTCGATAAAAAACACCTTAACTAACAGGAATGATCTGTACCAATCACCCGGTGATCTGACCGGCGGTTTTAAATTGAGCTTCCTCGCGTCCCCCGGGTTTGCTATGGGTTTAGATGCATTCTCGCAGCTGCTCACAAGCCAGGATGCTCTTGGATATCAGTGGAACGCAACAAACTTTGGAGCCAGGCTATTATGGACAGTTGACCTTGATGCCTCAGAGGACGTACCCTTCAGGCTCAATATCAATATCGGTTATAAATGGGACCATTCGCGGTATCTTTTACAGGCACCGAATTATACGCTGGGTTCATATACCTCTGTTGCTCAGATGTATTCAATAGGTATTCCCCGCAGCGAGGAGGAATATGCCTACGGCATTTATCATGATGATCAGGTAATCGGTGCTGCAGACCTTGAGCTTCCCGGTCCTTATGCAACACCTTTTGTTCAGTACTACACAAATCAGATTATCAATACGGGTAAAAATTCTTCACTGCCCCATCTTAAATACAATCAATCGCCGCAGTATGTTACACCCGGATTCAGATTTACACCTGCCAAAGGATTGGCGATCGATGTTGCGGCAGATATAGGTTTAACAAAGGTGGAGTCTTTGCCTTCATCGGTAACACCGGGCACCAACGTAAACGTCAGGTCGGTTCCTCTCTGGGATATCATAATCGGTGCAAGTTACACGGTACTTCCGGGACAGACGGTCGTGATACAAAAGATCCAGGCACCTCCGCCTCCAGAAAACGGCAAAATAACGGGCGTGGTTCTTGATGCAAAGACAGGGACATCCATTTCAGGCGTTGTCATAAAATTTGAAGGCACGGATATGTCCGATATTATAACAGGGAATAGCGGTACCTTTACAAGCTGTCCTCTGAATGCGGGTCCTGTACGCCTTGATTTCTTGAAAGACGGATATGAGCCTACGACGTTAGACGGCACGATCATAACAGGACAGACAATCACCCAGGAAGTAAGTATGAAGAAACTTACCCTGATCGGTGCGATTGCCGGTATGGTAACGGATACGACGGGCAAACCGTTGGCAGCGGTATTAACGTTTAATAATACGGCCCTTCCGCCGGCTGCAACGGATCCTGGCACAGGCTTTTACTTTGTAAAACTGACACCGGGTAATTATGAAATGACGGTTTCAGCCCAAGGCTATGTCGGCAGGACAATCAATGTCCAGATAAAAAATATGATGAAGACCATTGTTAACTTTACCCTTGAGCCAAGGCAGGCAGCACCACCACCTCCACCGGTTGCGGAAAAGAAACCCAGGGTAATACTTGAGAAAGCAAAGAAGAAGATAGAGATCACGGAAGCAATACACTTTGAAACAGGCCGTGCAACGATACTGGAGGATTCATTCTCGCTGCTGAATGAGATTGCGCAAGTGCTTCAACAGAATCCCGGCATCAGCGTACGGGTAGAGGGATACACGGATAATGTCGGTTCTGCGACCTATAATCTCAGGTTGTCCCAGCAACGGGCTGAAAACGTTATGAAGTACCTTATACAGGATGGAATTTCATCGGATAGAGTAACGTCAAAAGGGTTCGGTATGATGAATCCCATTGCATCGAATGCTACAGCAGCAGGGAGGGCGAAAAACAGGAGAGTGGAGTTTACGATAACAAAGGATTAAAAAACAGTGGCTGCCGGACGGGCAAACCCCTTGTGCCGTCATTACGAGCGGCAGCGAAGCAATCAAATCTCAAGGTATTTTCGATTGCTTCGTCATAACGGTTAATCCGGCAGCCACCTGATATGGGACATTATGAAATTAGAAGGTGATACTCAAGGATTGGAAGAGTTAAAGCGTATAAAAGAGGAGAATCTCTTC
>DAHXOM010000203.1 GCA_027364825.1 bacterium
TCGGTGCAGACGGCACGATCTGTGTGGGGTCTGATGATTATTACGTCTATGCCCTCAATCCCGCGGACGGCTCTGTCAGATGGAAGTACTATGCCGGCATTTATGTAGACTCCTCACCGGCGATTGGTGCAGACGGCACTATCTATATAGGGACTGATGAGGGTTCTGTCTATGCGCTCAACCCCGCGGACGGCTCTGTCAAATGGAAGTATCTCACCGGCGGTTGGCTGATGTCCTCACCAGCGATCGGTGCAGACGGGACTATCTATATAGGGTCTTTTGATTACTCTGTCTATGCGATACATTGATTTGAATTAAAAAGTAGGGGCAGGGCTTTGCTCTGCCCTCTTAATTCTTCACATCTCCCCCCTGTCCGCAAAGCTGGTGTATTTACCCCGTTAGAAATGTCGTAAATTAGAACGAAACGATATAGTCTTTTGTGTTCATTTTGATGGAGGGCATTTCTAACGGGGTTTCCCGTTCCCGATGATGATATGATCCATAAGGTTAATCCCCACAATCTCGCAGGCTTCCTTGAGCTTTGCTGTTAATGCCTTATCCTCGGCTGACAGCTCAACTTCACCGGATGGATGATTGTGCGCTACAATAATACCCACTGCATTCGCAAGCAGAGCGCCTTTGAGAACCTCTTTGGGGTAGACCGCAATCCCCGAGGTATTGATACCGCTTTTAGCAGTAAAGAATAATTCTATTTTACTTGCAAGAGAGGAGGAGATGTAGTTAAAGTATATTCAATTTCTGTGCCCCCGTAGCTCAGTTGGATAGAGCAAGGGATTCCTAATCCCTGTGCCGCAGGTTCGATTCCTGTCGGGGGCATTCTAATGTAACGGAGGTATTATGTTTATAAGTAATGAGTCTGTAAAGGACCTGGCGTCTTTCCTTGACACCGTATGGGAGGTTTACGGTTCCGTGAATCAGCCTGTTATAGCTCTCCCCGATAAATCCCCTGAACCGACGTGGGCATATGTAATTGCGATAAAAAAGGATAAAAAAATGCAGATATTTATTTATCTTTTCAGGGAGCAGAGCAGGGAAGGGGTGTTTTATACAAATGAAGACGGTGATGTGGAGCTTGTAAATGCCAAAGCCGTTTTTAATGAAGCGCTTGATTTTACGGGAAGTATGGGGTTTATTATGGAGAAGACCGAGCTCGGAGATACGAATGAACAAAGGGAGGCGATAGTAAAAACTATACCTGCTTTTTTATCGGATCTCAAGGCGTATAAGCCACCTACAAGCGGAGACGAACTTGTACTTGATGCGGTGTATGAAGAAACAGATGCAGATAAGCTTAAGGGGACATCAACGGGTGGAATTTTGAAAAATAAGGGAGGTAAGCAATGGTTGGCAAAAGTATTAAGTTTGTTTTAATTGTATCGTTTGCAATATCATTTATAAGCTGTGCCGGTAAAGATCCCGAGTTGATCAAACAGGCGAGCATGCGATATGATATAGGCACAGCGCTCCTCAATAAAGGTGATTATCCCGGCGCCATACAGCAATTGTCCTCGGCAAAAAGTCTGAACCCGGATGATCCGTTCACCTATAATGCATTGGGACTTGCGTACTATGCCGAGGGAATGAAGGAACAGTCCGAGGCTGCATACAAAAAGGCAATAGTGCTGAAAAAGGATTATTCCGATGCGTATAATAATCTCGGAGTGTTATATCTGAGCGAATCAAAGTGGGATAACGCAACAACGGCATTCCAGTCGGCACTGAACAATCCGCTGTACATGTCCCCGCAGATAGCATGGGTAAATCTTGGATGGTCGTATTATCAGAAGGGCAAACTTGAGGAAGCGCTGAAAGCATATAAGAGTGCTCTCACCATTTTACCGGACATGCCCGCCGCTCACAATAATATGGGACTGGTGTATTTAAGGAAAAATATGCTTCCGTATGCGGAAAATGAATTTAAGGCGGCAATATACTATTATAAGCAATATGCAGAGGCTTACCTTAACCTTGGGGTAGTGTACAT
The DNA here is from genome assembly GCA_027364825.1 of bacterium. Classification (GTDB taxonomy): domain Bacteria; phylum JAMCPX01; class JAMCPX01; order JAMCPX01; family JAMCPX01; genus JAJYLM01. Next base: position 2,006 of record DAHXOM010000203.1, read on the forward strand.
GAAAGAGAAAAACTATGCAGAGGCAAGGAACCAGTTTGAAACAGTAGTAAAACTGGCACCGGACAGCACCTTTGCAGCATCTGCTGAAAATTATATTAAATTGTTGAAATAGCTATGGACAGTTTTGGCGAGTTTCTCAGAAGAGAACGGGAACTCAGACACATAGAGTTAAACGAGATATCGAAAATAACGAAGATAAAGAAAGCTTATCTGCAGGCGGTAGAAAATGATGCCTATGATGAGCTTCCGGATATCGCCTTTGTAAAAGGATTTATAAGGGCTTACTGCAATTACATAGGTCTTGACTCCGAGCAAACGATAAATTATTTCCAGCAATTTTATCAGGAGACCTTCAATCAGGCAAAGCAGCCTCAGAAAAAGGGTTTTACGATAATTAACCGGCAGAAAATAATTCTCCCGGCGGTTATTGGATTGGTGCTGGCTGGAATAATCTTCATGGTGATTTACCATGTATCGAAAGGCAGGATTAATAAACAGGAGACCGGATATAAAAATAATATAGAACAGCCCGATTTTACATCCACCGCGGCAGCCCAGCTTAACACGCAGACTGCTACGGCTATTACCCAGACCGCTCTTTCCGAAATCACCGCAACAGGTACCCCGCTTACCATGACAGCCATGACGCATACCCTTCTTTTAAAAGCAACAGAAAACACCTGGATAAGACTTGTACCGAACAATGAGGAGAACGCTGGACAGGAAGCTTTATTAAAAGCAGGCGAACAGGTTTTATGGAAATTCACCGGTACTGGTATGCTGACTGTCGGCAATGCAGAGGGGCTCACTATTATACTTGACACTAAAAAAATCCAGCACAATCGTATCAGGGCAGAAGTTATACGGCTCAGATTGTCCAAGTAAGTTGCCATGGTGTGTATTTGAAAATAGTTTACAGATTCTTTCAGATATTATTTCTTTTCCTTCTTATAACTTCCTGCAGCCTTATAAAACCAATCGTGGTAAAGAAACAATACTCCCTGCAGGACGTCGGGAATGCCATTACTGCAGGTGACTATAAGCTCGCCTACAAAGAATCGGAATATGTAAATACTTCCGGGATGTCCGGGGAGCAGCTGCTACGGTATAAATTTATGCTCGCTTTCGTCAGCTACCAGACCGCACATTATACGCATGCGCAGAAATACTTTAAACAATTGCTGTCCGAAAAAACGGATGTTCCCGATTATGTCGATTGGTATCTTGCCGAGAGCTATGAAAAATCCGGTGATTACGGCAATTCGTTGATGTATCTGAAAATGATTGCGGACAAGTATACCGAAAGCGTATTTTTTAAACCCTCGGTCCAGCTTATGGGACAGTGTATAACGGCGATGAAACAATACAATGATGCCATAGCGCTTTATTCGGAATACATAACACTTCCCTCTTTTTACCGGCAACTGCCGGAACTGCTGAGTCTCAGGGCCGCGCTGTATGTGAGTTCGGGGAATACGGATAGCGGCATAAACGATTATGTAAAAGTATATTCCCTGTTTCCCGGCTCACCCTATGCGGGTATGGCGTTCAGCGCCCTCAGTGCCATAACCGATGTAACAACCCTGAACATTAACCATTATCAGATTGCAAACCTGCTGATGATGGACGGCAAATATCAGGCTGCTTTGAATGAACTGAATATGGCCGCTCAGGAAGTCCGGCTTACAGGTGACAAGAATAAGATTTCGAACATGTATAAGGATATGGGCATCGCATATTATTATTCCGGTCACTATAACGAAGCGATACTCGCGTTAAAAACATCCTTACCGTATACGCAGGAAGGCCGGGATTATCCGGAAATACTGTTCTGGCTTGGCAAGTGTTATATGAAACGAGGCAATACGGATTATGCAATAAACACATTCATGCAGGTTGCCTATATCAAGAGCAGTTACCGGCCGATGGCCATGTACAAGCTCTATGCTCTCTACCAGAGAGAAAACGATACCGTAACAGCACAGCACTGGCTGTTAAAACTTGCAGACACGAATACACCTTTTTCTCTCACAGCCTACTGGGAACTCGCATGGTCTTATTATAAGACAGGTGATTTTAAAAATGCTCTCTATTATTTGAAAAAAATGGATCATTCAAGGTACAGTGACGAATCGGAAAAAATAAAATCATCATACTGGAAGGCGAGAGTTTTGCTGAAAAGCGGGCAAACAGACAAAGCCAATAAGCTGTTTTTTACAATAGCCAATACAATGCCTTTGAATTATTATACCGTAATGTCAAATATATGGGTAGGCGTAAATACAATTTCCTACGATTCGAATACTATACATACTCCCCAACCCGTATATACGGATCCCTCTTTTCAGTATCATTATACAAGATACCTTTTCCTCAAGGGGCTTGGTCTTCATAAAGAAGCGCTGAATGAGCTTGCGGCACTCTCCGTGCTCAATCTTTCCAAAAACGAATATCTTTTGTTATGTTATGAATATTACATGAACGGCGATTATTTCCACAGCCTCTATATTGCACGGACAGAACTTGGCGATATGTTGCAGGCATTCGGCAGTGACACGTTACCGGTATGGTTTTATAGCTATCCTGCCGGATATTCACAAATAATAAAAAATTATACAGAAAAGTATAAAATCGATCCATTTATCTTATACGCCCTTATACTCCAGGAAAGCAGGTACAAGGCAGATGCGGTTTCCAATGCAGGGGCCATGGGTATAATGCAGATAATGCCGTCAACAGCTTCAAGGGTGGCAAAAAATATATACCTGACACCTTTCTCTCCCCAGATACTCCTGGATCCGCAAATTAATCTGGGCATTGGTACATGGTATTTTAAAAAACTCATGATGAAGTATAAGGATAATTATGTGCTGAGCCTTGCAGCCTATAACGCAGGTGAAAAGTCTGTTGACACATGGCTGGCCCATTCTACGGACTGTAATACCGATGAATTCATAGAAGATATCCCGTTTGACGAAACACGGCATTATGTAAAAAGCATCATTGCCAATCTGGCAGTCTATACCATGATATACGGAGGCCGGATCAATCTTGAAAAACACATATTCATGGAAGGCAGCTTTTTGAAAAGCTGCCTTCACCAAAAATAGGACTACATCTCCACGGAGTATTCTATGGTGTCAAACCAGAAGCCTGTTTTCTTTATGTTGTCAATCTCTGCCTGAATCATCGTGTAATGCGCTTGCTCCATCTCGGCAAGCCTCTGAAAAGTCTTCTGTATTTCGGGTAATTCTGTATTTTTTGCATTGGTTGAATAATAATCGATAGCCCTCTGTTCAAGTGCCCTTGCAGTTTCAAGTGCAGACAGCTCATTTGTATTTGCCTTACCCATTGTCTGTATATCCTTCTGGCTTATTTTCGGCAGCAAAGGTTCGACAGCAGACCTGTCTATCTCCACGGATTGCCAGCCCTTCTGGGTAATGACATTGTTTATCTGGTGATCCAGCAGGGTCATATGACCGAATTCGTCCGTTGCAAGTCTTATAAACATATTTTTCCCGCCTAAATCTTTTGTCTGCCGTGCAAACTTAAGATAGGCTAAAAGTGCTTCTTTCTCTGATTCATCGGCTCCTCTCAATACCTTGAGCAGTTCTTTATCTCTGTTTTCCATTTATTTACCTCCTGTTTAATCTTCTGTAAGAACGAATGCATCATACTCCATCTGGAGTGAATCACGGTGGGACTGTTCTTCTTTTATAAGCCTGTCGAATATCTTTTGTTGCTCCGGATCTTTAACGATCTGCCGTATATCCGTGTATAGTTTTGTCGATAGTAGTTCCCTTTTGATTGCGAGCAAGAGAATCTGCTGGTACTCCATGTGAAACTGCATATCAGACCCAAATGTCTCGTGGATTGTATAATCGTCCATGTTCAGCACGGAAAGATCCATCAACACCTCTTTTGACAGCTGCATTCCTTCGAGTTTTTGCTTGTGGATAAGCTCCTGCTTCGCGAGCTGATCAAAGAATGTCTTCGCATTCGATGTCTTGGCATTCTTCTTTGCTTCTGTATAAAAGTTGTACGCGTCCAATTCACGATCTATAGCAAACTGCAATATGTCTTTATACTGTTTATCCATAAACTCTCCTTAAAAGTTAAACATCCTTATTGGAATGTAAAGAATATAAAATTAAATACGGCATGGTCAATAGATTCTTGAATATGTGTGTTCGTGTTCCGCAGACCGCATTTTCCGGGGTAAGCAAACAGGCGATTATTCGAATACAATCTTGAT
>DAHXOM010000174.1 GCA_027364825.1 bacterium
TAATATTGCTTATAATACTGTATCCTACAATTACCTATTCTCAAAACTATGTTACATTGAATATAGATGTGGGAAGTTCTCTTAAAGGAACATATACTTCCGTATATCCATTGCTAATGGCACCCGATGGTAAAGAATGTGGATATGATCTTAATAGACCATATACATATTTCGAAAATAAGGCTGTTGGGGGTAATTTAAATCCTAATATGTCTGAAATCCCTAGTTGCAGTGGTAGTGAGGATACTATAGGTGATAATGAAGATCCAACAGATCAATACGTTATAGATAGTGCTTATATTGAGGCACATTATCTTACAACAGGCACGTATATACTTACACTATTTGCAAGCCCAGTATCGCAATCTACTGGTTACTTGATTGAGGGAACCATATTAAAAAATGGCATGGATATTGTATTGCCAAAGATACAAGGCTATACCGCTACCGGAGCAGCAGACACCTACACCTTCTCCTATTATCCAACAATGACAACAGCACCCGTGATGATAAAGCAGGTAACATTTGATACAGCAATCAGCACAATTCAAGGCGCTTATGGAGCAGGATGCATAAAAACAAGCGCTTTAGAGAATGACCTTACAAACAGGATCAATCAAGCATCGACCAACTTCAATACAGGTGATGTAGCCGGAGCAATTGCTCTCATGGACGGGTATATAAGCACGGTGAACACCGACCAATCGCAGAGTACCGTAGGCTCAGAATGCGGCAGTGTGCTTATCTCGGATGCACAGTATCTGAAGCAGTATCTCCAACAAAACTATACTCCTCCCCCGCCACCGCCAAAGCTCACCTTGAGTCCGGCCAAGGCTACATTGCCGCTTGGTGCATATTATACCATGACCGCAACACTTACCCAGGGTGACGCACCCTTACCAGGCTATAGTATCACTGTTGGTGTATTTGTTGGGCCGAACCAGGGTCTTGTACTCCAGGGGAACAGAACGGATGCAAATGGACAGTCGGTATTACAATACACAAGTACAATAACGGGTACGGATTATCTCGTAGCATATGCAATTTCAAGGATACGACCGAGTGAATACAAACCAGCAGAGGATAATGTAAAACTCGCAATGAACACCTTGCTGCAATCGGATATTCCCTATATGCTATTAGCTCAGGGAGGCGGTGGAATCGTTTCGTCCGAGCCTGTAGAAGTAACATGGTCGGGCGGGCCTGACCTTGCAGTGGATTATTTTTCCCCACAATTTATCCGGGCAAAGGCAGGCGAAACAATTACACTGACCGACATAACCGGTAATTATGGGAATGTATCCGCTGGTCCTTCTATAACAAGATATTATATTACCCAGGGGTTAGACATAAGTCCAGCAACCGACAAATCTCTTGGGCAGAGGTATATATCGGCACTTGCACCACAACAAACGAGCAAGGGAGGGCTTGAGGTAACATTGCCGGCCACTCTTACAGACACCACATATCATCTGTATGCATGCGCTGATGCGGACAATCAGGTAATCGAGACCGATGAGACGAACAACTGTCAGAGGAACAGATTGGTTGGATATTTCGAGCCCATGCAGCCGGGGATTGCGTCGTATTGCAGCACTGCAAACGCAAAGGTAATAATCACATGGCATAAGGAGCAGACCGTGGCGATAGTAACGATCTCGGGTCTCAATGCGCCGTTTATCATTATGCATGTAAACAGGATAAGAAAAGGGAAACTTATCGTCAATGGTAAGAGCCCGGATGTTTCCGGAATTATGACCCCAATAGTGCGGATAAAGTTAAAGGGCGACGAGCATTGTGAAGAAGGCAAGGACTGCGAGTATGCGATAGGATTTTTAAGGAATGACGGACAAGGCGGTGTATGCATGGGCACTATTAGAGTAAATCTATGTAAGGAAGAACATAAAAAAGAACACGAAGATAGAGACCATAAAGAAGGTAAAGGGAAGTCTAAAGATCACAGGGATGACAAGTAATAACGCGGAGGAGCAAGGACATAACATCATGGAAAAGGTCGTATGTTTAACCCGAAAAATGCAATACCAAGTTTGCTGGTCATTAAAAATAGATATTTTGCAATTTATGGGCATTTAAGATAATAAGATATGTATGAGCATAAAAATCGGTAAACAAATACTTGGTTCATGCCCTGTTATAGCGGCAGCGGTGTCCGATAGCGACCTGCGCCTGTTAAAACCAGTGGATTTAAAGGTAATAAACCTCTTAGAACTGCGCGTGGATATGTTTAAGTCCCTGTCTGAAGACTATGTGAAAGGCGTTTTTTATCAGGCAATGAAAAGGTTCTCAAAGCCTTTGCTGTGCACAATAAGACTTAAATCTGAAGGCGGCAGAAAAGCCATAGGAGAAGACAAGCGGTATGCATTGTTTGAAGCTGTCGCGCCCTTGGCCGATACGATTGATATAGAAATCCAATCAAACCTGCTCAAGGATGTTGTACGATTGGCTCACAAGTTTAAAAAACCCGTGATTGCATCATACCATAATCTTCAAAAAACACCCGGGAATGACTACTTGTCCAGAATGTTAAGAAATGCCCAAAAGGTATCGGCAGATATAACAAAGCTGGCGGTAAAGGCGGATACGATGGATGATGTCGCACGCTTATTACGTCTTACCATGGATCATAAAAAGGACAATCTCATAGCCATATCATTGGGTGACAGAGGCAGGATATCAAGGATAGTAAATCCTTTGTTCGGCTCGCTTATAACCTACGGCTATACCGGCAGTCCAAAGGCAGACGGACAGATGCATGTACGACAGGTTGCAGAGCAACTGAAGCTTTATATGGTTTGACCCTGCCGGCAAGGAATTTTTTCAATCAAGGCTTACCGGAAGGACGCCTGATTAAAACACCCGGATTGAGCATCCAGCCCGGGTCGAGATTGCTTTTAATTCCCTGCAGAACCGACATAAAAACAGGAGAGCACTGTTTTTCAAACCATGGCTGATGATCCCTGCCTACGGCATGGTGATGCGTTATCGGCCCGCCATGGGCAATGATGGCATCCGACACAGCGGCCTTTATAGTATCCCACTGACTTAACTCCTCACCGCGCTTTCCAGGGGCAATTACCGTGTAATAAATAACAGGACCGTCCGGATAGATATGGGTAAATCTCCACATGATAATTCCATTCCCGCATGCTTGCCGCACTGCTGTTTCTGCTGCACTGACGACTCCCGGATGAAAGGTGTCAAAGTTGTCCCATGTTGTGACCGTCTCAAATGTTTCCGTTATTATACCGCACCGGACAAGGGTATTCCTGATATACGGTGCACGGAGGAAATTGGTTTTCCAGCGCTCGCTTGCTCCCGGAGCCGCTGTTTCATGGCCTTTTCGTATCGAGACATCCGACTCGCTCCAGGTCCCGCCGCCTTCTCTGCATATTTCAAGTGACCGTCTGAGTTTTGGTTCCTGATCATGGTCGTGGGACTCGAACCCGAGCAGGAGGACCGTATCCATGCCATTGCCAATGCCCATACTGAAGGACTCCATGGGTGAAATAAGCCTTGCGTTTGCCGGATTGAGACCGGATTGACTTAGCCTGCGGGTAACTTCGATGGCAGCCTTCTCATCCGCAAATTTCACAAGAGCTGAAGCTTTTATGAAAGGTATATTCTGAAGTCTTACGGTAGCTTCGGTTATAATCCCGAAAATGCCTTCCGATCCGATGAAGAAACGGTTAGCATCAGGCCCGTCACCTGAACTGGGAATCTCTCTTGTTTCTATTATTCCTTTGGGGGTAATCAATCAGAGAGATTGAACAAACTCATCAATATGGGTGTAGAGTGTGGCAAAATGTCCGCCTGCCCTGGTCGCTATCCAGCCTCCGAGCGTCGAGAATTCAAAACTCTGCGGAAAATGACGGATCGTCAGACCGAAGGGCTTGAGCCCGGCCTCCATTGCAGGTCCATAGATCCCGGCCTGTATGCGTGCGGTCCTGGATTTTTCATTTACTCTGATGATCTTATCAAAATTCACCATGTCGCATGATATTGATCCTTCATAGTGATTTCCCCGGGGCTGCTCCACTCCTCCAACAACGCTCGAGCCGCCGCCGTAGGGTATCAGGGCTATCCTTTTTTCAGCACAGAAACGCATGAGCGCTGCTATCTCTTCTTCGGTGGAAGGGTAGGCAACATAGTCCGGCGGATTATCAAATTTTCTGTTTATGGCCCTGATCATATCCCGGAACGACTTTCCGTACGTATGACTTGCCCTGTCATAGGTTTCCTGTGTGCAAAATGATTTTAGATCGGAAGGAAGTGAAAATCCCGGCGTCCGCAGGGAGAGTTCTTCCAATCGGGGAGGAGGGGTTTCGTCAACGGAATTCAGTCCAAATGCGAGTTGCACCATTCTTTTGAATTCAGAAATATACACTTCAGGCAGAGTTTCATCCGCCAGTCCCCACCCCCAAAAACTTCGCAACCGCTGTTTCATTGGGTCACCATTTGCTTTATTTATATTGTTCAAGACACATTTTTGTCAAGGCATTGACAGCGTATGAATCCGAGAGAATAACAAAAGAAATAAAAAGCCCCCCGCCTCAGGCGGGGGGCATAAAATCCTGGCAGCTACCTACTCTCCCACACAGTCGCCCGTGTAGTACCATCAGCCTTGAAGAGCTTAACTTCCGTGTTCGGAATGGGAACGGGTGTTTCCTCTCCAGTATTGCCACCAGAACAAATTATAGCAATTGAATATATAAAATCTAGTCAAGTCATTCGACCTATTAGTATCGGTTAGCTCAATGCCTTACAGCACTTACACACCCGACCTATCAACCTTGTAATCTCCAAGGGGTCTTATTTCCAGTCTTTCGACTGAAAGGGATACCTTATCTTGAGGTGGGTTTCCCGCTTAGATGCTTTCAGCGGTTATCCCGTCCGAACTTAGCTACCCAGCTATGCCACTGGCGTGACAACTGGATCACCAGAGGTTCGTCAATCCCGGTCCTCTCGTACTAGGGACAGATCCTCTCAAGTATCCTACGCCTACGACCGATAAGGACCGAACTGTCTCACGACGTTCTGAACCCAGCTCACGTACCGCTTTAATTGGCGAACAGCCAAACCCTTGGGACCTGCTTCAGCCCCAGGATGCGATGAGCCGACATCGAGGTGCCAAACCTCCCCGTCGATGTGAACTCTTGGGGGAGATCAGCCTGTTATCCCCGGCGTACCTTTTATCCGTTGAGCGATGGCCCTTCAATATAGAACCACCGGATCACTAAAGCCTGCTTTCGCACCTGCTCGACTTGTCAGTCTCACAGTCAAGCTCCCTTATGCTTTTGCACTCCACGGCTGATTTCCAAACAGCCTGAGGGAACCTTTGCACGCCTCCGTTACTCTTTAGGAGGCGACCGCCCCAGTCAAACTACCCGCCAGACACTGTCCTTTCCCAGGATTACTGGGACAAGTTAGAACCTAGGTCCAACAAGGGTGGTATTTCATTGTTGGCTCCATCCCAGCTAGCGCCGGGACTTCAAAGCCTCCCACCTATGCTACACATGCTAAACCGAGACTCAATGTCAAGGTATAGTAAAGGTGCACGGGGTCTTTCTGTCTAGTCGTAGGTAGGCGGCATCTTCACCGCCACTACAATTTCGCTGAGCTACTGGCTGAGACACCGGAGCAGTCGTTACGCCATTCATGCAGGTCGGAACTTACCCGACAAGGTATTTCGCTACCTTAGGACCGTTATAGTTACGGCCGCCGTTTACTGGGGCTTCAGTTCAATGCTTTACCTATCTTGCGATAAATTAACATCTCGTTTTAACCTTCCAGCACTGGGCAGGCGTCAGACCACATACTTCCTCTTACGAGTTTGCGTAGTCCTGTGTTTTTGTTAAACAGTCGCTACTCCCATTTCACTGCGATCTCAAAATGCTTCAATCGTAAAGACCTACACAATTTGAGACACCCCTTATCCCGAAGTTACGGGGTTAAATTGCCGAGTTCCTTAGCCAGCTTTCACTCAAGCGCCTTAGAATTTTCATCCTGTCTACCTGTGTCGGTTTGCGGTACGGTCAGTTATAAGACTCACTACGAGGTTTTTTTAAGAAGCTTAGGATCAGTTAGTTTGTTGCCGGTAAACCGGCATCCCCATCTCCCTCAAGGTTCATGCCCCGCTGGATTTTCCTGGCAGAGCCCTCTATGAATTTGGACCAGCACATCCGATCGCTGGATAACCTACCTTTCTCCGTCACCCCTTCGTTGATAACGCCTTACGACTGGTGCAGGAATATTAACCTGCTCTCCATCGCCTACGCCTTTCGGCCTCAGCTTAGGTACCGACTAACCCTGGGAGGATTAACCTTGCCCAGGAACCCTTAGACTTTCGGCGTGTCGATTTCTTATCGACATTATCGCTACTTGTGTCAGCATACTCACTTCTAAAACATCCACCGGTCCTCACGGTCCGGCTTCATCTATTTTAGAACGCTCCCCTACCACTCTGATTTGCATCAGAATCTACAGCTTCGGTAAGAAACTTTAGCCCCGGTATATTTTCGGTGCAAATGTGCTCGACCAGTGAGCTGTTACGCTATCTTTAAAGGATGGCTGCTTCTAAGCCCACCTCCTGGCTGTTTTAGCATATCTACTTCCTTTCACACTTAGTTTCTATTTAGGGACCTTAGCTGGTAGTCTGGGATGTTTCCCTCTCGACCATGGAGCTTATCCCCCACAGTCTGACTCCCAAAAAACACATCACGGCATTCGGAGTTTGATTGGATTTGGTAGGGCATACGCCCCCCTAGTCCATTCAGTGCTCTACCTCCATGATGCTATTTTGAGGCTATACCTCAATATATTTCGAGGAGAACCAGCTATCACCAAACTCGATTAGCTTTTCACTCCTACCCACAGTTCATCCGAGCTATTTTCAACTAACACCGGTTCGGGCCTCCATCTCGATTTCTCGAGATTTCACCCTGACCATGGGTAGATCGTCTGGCTTCGGGTCTATTCCCTGTAACTAACGCCATTTTAAGACTCGCTTTCGCTACGGCTCCTCCAGACATATCCGGATTAACCTTGCTACAGAGAAATAACTCGCTGACTCATTAAGCAAAAGGCACGCGGTCAGCCATTTCCCGCCAAAGGCGGGACATAGGCCTTCCACTGATTGTAGGTATATAGTTTCAGATTCTATTTCACTCCCCTAATAGGGGTTCTTTTCACCTTTCCCTCACGGTACTTGTTCACTATCGGTCACCAATGAGTATTTAGCCTTGGAGGATGGTCCCCCCAGATTCACACAAGGTTTCTCGTGTCTCGTGTTACTCAGGATTATACACATGAAGTTTATCCTATTTAATATACAGGGCTATCACCTTCTATGGCTTCGCTTTCCAGCGAATTCTACTATAAGAAAAATTTTTGACTTCACGAAACAGATATGGCTGTCTCATATATAATCCTACAACTTCAACTGTATAACGCCCATACGCTATTACATACAGTCAATTTAGGCTATTTCCATTTCGCTCGCCACTACTCTGGAAATCTCGGTTGATTTCTTTTCCTGAAGTTACTGAGATGTTTCACTTCTCTTCGTTGGCTTTCATTACCTATGTATTCAGTAATGAATGGCAGAGGTTTACTCTGCCGGGTTTTCCCATTCTGACACCCCCGGATCAAAGTTTGCTAACAACTCCCCGGGGCTTATCGCAGCTATCTGCGTCCTTCATCGCCTATTGGTGCCAAGGCATTCACTATATACCC
>DAHXOM010000204.1 GCA_027364825.1 bacterium
CATATAATTAATACATATAATAATGGCATATGAGAACAACGCTTATTTTACCGGACAGATAGATGAAAGAACTTAAAAACATTACTCCGGATAAATCAAAGACCGCATTGATTTCCGAAGCGCTGGAAGAATACCTTAATAAAAAACGCAGAGAAAAATTAGTGTCTCTCAAGGGAAAAATCAAGATAGAATACGACTGGAAAGGCGAAGAGGAAAAAGAACTATTGAGCGTAAAAGAAGAAGTGAAGGGGTATGGTAGAAAGCGTAATCGCTGACACATGTGTCTGGATTGCATATTTCAGGGGAGAGCCGGCTTTATCCGGAAAACTTGAGACCTTGATAAAAAAGGATGCCGTATGTATTTGTGGAATTGTTTTATACGAGTTGTTTCAAGGGTTAAAGAATGAGAATGAAAAGACAGCGATAGAGGATGCCTTAAAAGGACTCCGCTATCTTGAAATGCACGAGGATACATGGAAGGCTGCAGGCATATTGGCAAAGGAATTGAAGAAAACCGGTATCACCCTGCCGCCATCGGATATTTTTCTCGCCCAGATTTCAATAGAAAACAACTGCAAAATATTCACAATAGATAGTCATTTTAAGAAAATCCCGAAGATAAATCTCCTATAAGGCAAGAGCCATCTTGACACCGGAACTGTACATTCCTATCTTATAAATCCTGGCATGTAACGAGGATAGTTAGATATTAGGAGGTGCAACATGGCAACCGCAATTGAATCTGCTCCTATTTCCAGAAAGGAGCTTTGGGTCGGGCGTATCATCAGCGCACTTGTTGTTCTCTTTATGCTTTTCGACAGTATCACCAAGCTGATGAGAGTGGATGCTGTTATGAAAGCGACCGTTAAAGTCGGATATCCCGCAAGCGCTATTCCGATCATCGGGCTTATCCTGCTCGTCTGCACCATTGTATACGCGATCCCTGCTACCTCGATACTCGGTGCGATCCTGCTTACAGGCTACCTCGGCGGTGCTGTAGCTACCAACCTGCGTATCGGTAATCCGCTTTTAACCAATACCCTGTTCCCGGTCTATTTTGGCATACTGTTATGGGGAGGGTTGTTCCTGCGCGAACGCAGGCTCCGCTCGCTCCTTCCTTTGAGGAAAGGAGAATGACAATGGCGGAACATAAAAAATAATAATTAAGGAGGTGCACAATGAGATTCATGATGTTTATGATCCCGTCCGTGTATCAGCCTGACGCACCCGCGGGTAAAAAGGCAGAAGAAGGTTTTGCTCCGTCTGCCGAAGCTGTGGCAGCGATGACGAAGTACAACGAGGAACTGGCAAAAGCCGGTGTTCTCATTTCTCTCGATGGGCTCCATCCGATGTTGAATGGCGCCCGAGTTTCGTTCCTTCATGGAAAGCCGGTAGTGATTGACGGCCTCTCTGTCAATGTGAAGGAGGTTGTCGGAGGCTATTGGATAATCGACGTAAAGTCGAAAGAAGAGGCAATCGAGTGGGCAAAGCGCTGTCCGGCATCGGACGATGACGTAATCGAGGTCCGGCAGGTACAGGAGATGTCGGAATTTCCGGCCGATGTCAGGAAAGCCGCCGAAAGCTCCACGGTACAGGCGGAGGTCGAGAAACATATGAGGCAATAAAGATGGGAAAAGATAACCGTATGGCTGGAAGAAATATTTTTTTGGCAATCAACGTTTCTCTCGACGGTTTTGCCGACCATACGGTGGCAATTGCTGACGATGAGCTGCATGAGTTTTACGGCGGTCTGCTGGACAATACGGACATTGCGCTGTTCGGACGTATAACCTATCAGATGATGGAAAGCTACTGGCCCCACGCCCACCGGGATCCAAAAGCCACAAAAAGCGTGCTTGGTTTTGCCGATAAATTCAATGAGATCCCAAAGATCGTGTTTTCCCGGACCCTTCAGAAAGCCGAGTGGAACAATACGAGATTGATAAGAGATAATATGGTGGAAGAGGTCATTCGGTTGAAACAACAGCCCGGCAAGAATATTATGATAGGCGGGATAAGCATTTGTCAGGAATTCATGAGACGCGGCCTGATCGATGAATACCGGCTTGTGGTCCACCCGGTTATCGTAGGGAAGGGAAGGCGACTGTTCGATGATCTGAACGACAGGATCAATCTGAAACTCATAGACACCAGAACATTTCATTCAGGGGCAGTTGTGCTTCATTACATGTCTGATAAAGAAACAGGCAAAGAAGATCGATAAAAATGAGAAAAGTATTCTTATTCATGATGGTAAGTCTTGATGGTTTCTTCGAGGGGCCGAACCATGAGCTGGATTGGCACAACGTAGACGCCGAATTCAACGAATTCGCCATAAGCCAGCTCAATGACATAGGCACCCTTTTGTTCGGCCGGGTGACGTATCAGATAATGGCAAGCTATTGGCCGACATCTGCTGGAATCAAGGACGATCCGATCGTTGCCGGGAAGATGAACTCTATGGCCAAGATCGTCTTTTCGAAGACACTCGAAAAAACAGAATGGAACAATACAAGGCTGGTTAAAAAAGGGGCTCCGGAAGAAATCTTAAAGCTGAAGCAACAGCCCGGGAAAGATATTGCGATCTTCGGCAGTTCTGATCTGGCTGTTACCCTGATACCCCACGGCCTGATAGATGAGAATCGGATTATGGTGAACCCCGTTGTCCTGGGCAGCGGTAAGCCCCTGTTCAAAGGTATCAATGGTAAACTGAGCCTGAAACTTCTTAAAACAAAGACGTTTAAGTCAGGGAACGTTTTGCTTTACTACCAGGCCGACAAGAATGAAGAGGGGAACAACAGACCCCGTTAAATAAAAAGGAGGTATAGCAATGCAAAAAATAACCCCGTTCTTGTGGTTCGATAAGAATGCCGAGGAGGCGGTAAACTTTTATGTCTCTGTTTTCAAGAATTCAAAGATAGAGAACGTTACCCGCTATGACGAAGAAGGAGCAAATGCCGCCGGAAGACCGAAAGGATCGGTAATGACTGTGCCGTTCCGGCTTGACGGCCATGAATTTGTGGCGCTCAATGGCGGACCGGCATTCAAATTCACCGAGGCAATATCATTTGTAATCAATTGCGAGACGCAGGAAGAGGTGGACTATTACTGGGAAAAACTTTCCGAAGGCGGTGATAAACAAGCACAGCAGTGCGGCTGGCTCAAGGACAAGTACGGTGTGTCATGGCAGATCGTACCGGCCGGACTTGGAAAGCTGCTGAGCGATCCTGTTCCTGCAAAATGCCAGAGGGTGATGAAAGCGCTGCTTCAGATGAAAAAGATTGATATAAAAGGGCTGAAACAAGCGTATAAGGAAGGCTTATAATCCTGTAGTATGGGGAGGCATGCCGGAGGCGGTTTCTAAAGCATGTACAAGCTCATCAGTCCTCTGTGAACCGATCAACATCCTTTTCCCGCCGACAAGCTCCAGTTGTACGCCCCGGTTGCCGCTTACATTGTATGTCCAGCCCCTGCGCCCTCTGTGTATGCCGTATCCGCCTGCGTCCCTGAAGGGTTTGTAGGTACAGGCTTCATAAGCCTTCATTGTTGTAAACGGTATACTGCGGAAAGAACGGTGAAAAGGTACAAAGCGTATAAACAATCCATCACTCCTGACCTCTGTGATAAGCCTTGCAACAAAGAAAATTACGAAAACACCGGTTACGACAAAGATTTGAATGATGCCGATGACGGCAAGTCTGTCATCAGACATTGGTTTGTTGCCCCACGGGTGTCCTAAGACAATTTGCTGAACCATGCCATAGCCGAAGAGTCCCGTAACAAGCAGGAATAATGCAGAGGTAAAAACCCAAAGCAATGGATTTTTGAACCGCTGCTCTTCTTTGAAGAGTATATTGGTTTGTTCATTCATAAGACTTTCTATAATTCTTTATACCCCTTCTGTCCATTCAAAGCGGGAACAAGAAAAGCACGGCTGCGGTTTTGCATTGTCCCGGATTGAAAAAACTGGTAACGCTGTGTACAGGGCTTATGAGATATTTTCTCCGGGTTAATCTGACCGGGAGCATACATGCAGGGAGTACGAAAACAATGACACAAGTAAAAATAGATAAGATCATCCGATCAAAAAGGAAAACATTATCCTTTGAGATTACCCGTGATGCAAAACTAATCGTGCGGGCCCCTGAGACAATCCCTCTGGATTATATTGAAAAATCGGTATCGAAGAAACAAGCATGGATAACGGATAAACAAAAATTAGTTACCGAAATATATAGCCAGGTCCGGCCGAAAGAATTTGTTCACGGAGAGGGGTTTTTATATCTGGGGCAGGTATACGGTCTTTCTGTTGTTGATAATGGTGAACCACCTTTCAAATTTGATGGCGAATTTCATCTATCAAGGACATATCTTCCTCAAGCCAAAGAGTTGTTTATTGATTGGTATAAGAAACAGGCATACCGGACAATCAAAGAACGGGTGGACAGGTATGCCGGCGTGTTTGGTTTCAAGTACAACAAATTCAGCATAACCCGTGCTCAGCGGCGCTGGGGGTCCTGTAGCTCCAGCAATAACCTCCATTTTTCATGGCGCCTGATTATGGCCCCTTTGAATGTTATAGACTATGTCGTCATTCATGAATTGGCGCATATTGAAGAAAAGAACCATTCAAAAAGATTTTGGAATAAAGTCAGGTTAATGTTTCCGGACTTTGAATCAAGCTTGCACTGGCTTAGGAGAAACGAACATTTGCTGGTGATTTAAAAAAGTGGAGCACGTATGGATGCTGCTTTACATGCGCACAAGCAGAACCCCTTTCCTTACGATCGCAAACAGGATAATGACCGGATCTGTTATTCGGATTCGATTACCGTACTGTCTTTTGCCTGTTTGCTTTTTCTGTAGATCACATTCCGTAACATAAAGGCCGGAACAATACTGGCAAAAACGAACAACGCGGCAATCAAGAATGCATCATCGTATGCATTGATGGCTGCCCATCTTTTCATATAGTCTCCAATGAACGCAGCCTTGCTTGCGATCGCTGCATCATAAAAGCTGCTGCCTTTGTCAATGGCATAGACCTTTATTTTGTCCAATGCTGCATCCCAGAGCGGCGAATGATATGCCGCACTGCCGGCATATACGGACATGTGAAAATCTGCCCTGTTTTCTACGATAGTCCCCATCATAGCTATACTGATAGAGCTCCCAATCCTTATGATCAGGTTCAGTATACCGGAGCCCAGGTTAACCTGCTCTGGCTCCAGAGAATTTATGGCGGAATTTGTCAGCGGTGCCATCATAAACCCTATACCGCATCCCCGCAGTATCAGATCCGCAAAGATAAATTCATAACTTGAAAAAACCGATAAATAGCGAAAATAATACAAGGAGACTGCGGTCAAAAGAGTGCCTGCTATCAAGGGTGGTTTTGACCCTACTTTGTCGGCAATTTTCCCTGCAAAGGGCATACTGACACTTAAAGCGAGTGCCTGAGGAATTACCATCATACCGGCGGTAGTTGCGGAGTAGTTCATAATGTTTTGAAAGAACATACTCATCAGAAAGCCGCTTCCTACCAGGGCTACGGACCTGGTTATGCCCATGATGTTTGACATCGTAAAATTATAATTTCTGAATATCGAAAGATCCATGATAGGTCTTTTGACCATAAATTCCGTTATCATGAATGACAAAAAAGAAAAATAAGAGATTATCAACAAACGCAGTATATAGTCCGACGACCATCCCTTTTCCTGCCCTTTTTGCAGGGCAATCAACAGGGTACTGACAAATAAAGAGAATGTTATAAACCCTATAAAATCGAATTTTTTATAATATGCCAGGTTGCTTTTTGATGGCTTTAATACCGTGATAGCCCAGAATAAGGTAAGTATACCTATAGGAATATTTATATAGAATAAGGCACGCCAGCCGATATGGTCGATAATATATCCAAAAAGCGCAGGGCCTATGGCCGGAGCTACGGTAATGCCGGCGCCCCACATGCCCAGTGCAAACCCCCTTTCTTCTTTTGGAAATACTTCGGACAGCATGGTTACACCTATCGGGGTAATGGCACCCGCCCCGATTGCCTGGATCATCCTGAAGAAAATGAGCGAATCCAAACTCCATGCAAAACTGCACAGGAATGAACCGAGTACAAAGAATATTAAACCGAATAAAAATGTTTGTTTGAGCCCAATTACATTTTTAATCCATGTTGCGAGTAATATGAATATGGCGAAGGCAAGCATGTACGCTGTTGTTATCCATTCTACCTGTTCCATGTTTACGCCGAATGCAACCATAAAATGCGGCAGGGCTATGTTCATGCCGGAGCTGTCCAGTACGCTCATGAACCCGCTTATCATAACGATGACCAGGACCCACCATTTATAATCTTTATCCCTGTTATTGTTTGTTGCCATTGAATTATATGCTGTCCATTCAAAAATATTATAATACGATACATCCAAAGGTAAATCTTTTTTTTATTACCGTACCCGGCGGAGCCTTCATCTTGCCATTCTTGTGGACTGATATCGATGTTTCCTGTATAGTTAATCAATTATGAAACATTGGTTGTTATATACGTTTGCAGGGATAATCTTCCTGGTGGCAGCGTTGTTTTTTGTTTATCCGTTTATGGAAAAGATACTCTATTTGGGGGATACACCGCATCATGCAGATGCCATCATCGTGCTGAGCGGAGACTTGGAGCCGTATTTTTTGCGAACAAAAAAGGCAGTTGAACTTTATAAGAACGGGTATGCACCGTATATAATCTTCTCCGGATACGGCTCCGGGGGAGACAATGCTGAATTTTTGTCCAAGATAGCACTGCATTACAATATATCAAAGCAGGCAATCATCATAGAGCCGAATGCCAGGACTACGTACGAAAACTTTTTATTTTCAAAGCCCATTATTTTAAAGCACGGATTTAAGTCGCTCATAATCGTTACATCCCCCTACCATCAGTTGCGTGCTTATCTTGTTGCAATAAAACTGTTCAAGGGTACGGATGTAATGATCTATAATTGTGCTTCCCATAGACCGTATGACAGCGGGGGCGGTATTAAAAACAGGATAAAGGAGTGGAGATTCGTAATGATGGAATATTTCAAGCTGTTGGGCTACTATCTGCTGGGGAGGATAGAGTAGTGTGCGGCATTGTTGGCATAGCATATTTTAACGGTAAAAAGGTTGAAAAGCAGTTGCTTGAAACGGCTGCAAACAGGCTTGTTCACCGGGGACCCGATGCTTCGGGTATGTATATAGATAATGAGCGGATCCCAAGTGTCGGCCTCGGCCATAGAAGGCTTTCAATCATAGACCTGTCTGCTTCTGCAAATCAGCCGTTATCCAACGAGAACAAGGACGTATGGGTTATTTTCAACGGAGAGATCTACAACTTTAAAAAACTCAGGAATCAGCTGAAACAGGGACATAATTTTATTTCAAACAGCGATACAGAGGTTATTGTACATCTTTATGAGCAATACGGCGAGGATGCCATAGCCATGCTTGACGGTATGTTTGCAATAGCAATATACGATCAAAGGAAACACAGCCTTATTCTCGCGCGGGACAGGGTAGGGAAAAAACCGCTCTACTATTATTCCGACGGGAAAAAATTGATATTCGCCTCAGAGATAAAGGCTATCCTGCCCTTGCTCCATGAGGAGGATATAGTCATAAACGAACAGACACTGCCGTTCTATCTTGTGTATGGATACTCCCGGCAGCCGCAGACATTTTACCGGGGCATCAATCAGCTTGCTCCGGCAAGCTATGCCCGTTATGATGCGAGCGGAAACATGGAAATAAAGGGCTACTGGTCTTTAAAGGAACACATCCTGAATAACGACAAATCGGCGCGCGACTACACGAAAGACGACCCATTGCTCAGGTTTAAGCTTACCGAGGCCGTTCAGAACAGACTTATAGCGGATGTTCCGCTGGGTGCATTTTTAAGCGGTGGGGTAGATTCAAGTATTGTAACGGGTCTGATGAGCAGGCTCACCGACACACCGGTAAAAACATTCTCAATAGGTTTTTCGGAAGATGTGCGTTACGATGAAACAGCTTATGCAAACATCGTTGCAAAAAAATTCGAAACAGACCATCATGTTTTCATTGTTACACCCTCGACCATAGATCTTATCGACAAGATCATCTATCACTACGATGAGCCGTTCGGGGATGCATCCGCAATACCGACTTATATGGTGTCAAACCTCACGCGACAGCACGTAACCGTGGCCTTAAATGGCGACGGCGGCGACGAATTGTTCGCTGGTTACACAAGATTTATTGCGGCAACCATGTCCGAGAAGATCCCCCCTCTCATGCGCAGGGCACTCTCCGGTCTATCCCGACTTATCCCTTCGCCTCATTCGGAAAAGAGTCTGCTTGCAAGGTCAAAACGGCTGCTCTCTGTGTTAAACCGCTCTCTTTTGGAAAGATATTTGAATTGGATTTCATACATAAGGTTTGACGATATCGCAAGTCTCGTTAATCCCATGGTATTCCCAGAATCAGCCCAACCCGGCTATCGGAATGATGTTTATTCTTACTTTACTCAGCACTTGGAGGGTATGGAGGAAACATCCCTGCTGACGCAGCTGCTCTATCTTAATTTCAAAACATATCTGCCGGATGACCTGCTTGTTAAGATGGACAGGATGACCATGGCAAACAGCCTCGAGGGACGTTCCCCGTTCCTCGACCGGGAGCTCATTGAATATGCATTTACCATTCCGGACAACCTGAAACTGAAAGGTATGAATACAAAATATGACCTCAAACAAACATTCAGGGATATCCTGCCGAAACAGATAATGCACAGGGGCAAGATGGGGTTTGGCGTGCCGCTGGGTACATGGTTCAGGACAAAGATAAAGACCTATCTCGAAGAACACATTATATCCGGTAATCCGAGAATCAATGACTATCTCAACAAAAAAGAGGTCCAGCGCATATTCGATGAGCATCAAAAAGGTATGCGGGATCACGGCTTGAAATTATGGATGTTTTTGTCTCTTGAATTATGGTTAAGGAATTTAAAGAAAGGAACAATACAATGATAAAACAATTGGATCTGTCGGAACAGTACAAAAATCTGAATCCCGAAATCCTCGACAGGGTTAAACAGGTCTTCGAAACGCAGCAATTCGTTATGGGCAATTTTGTGGGCGAGTTTGAAAAGTCATGTGCCGGTTATCTTGATATCAAGCATGCAATCGCAGTTGCATCCGGCTCTGATGCGTTATTGATAGCACTGCTGTCCATAGGTATTCAAAGGGGTGACAAGGTGATAACAACGCCGTTTACGTTCTTCGCAACTGCCTCGGCAATCACCAGGCTTGGGGCAATTCCACTGTTTGTGGACATAGATCCCTCGACATTCAATCTGTCCGTATCCGCAATAGAACAGGCACTGAAAAAACACCATAGGGTAAAAGCAATACTCCCTGTCCATTTGTACGGCAGGAGTGCCGATATGGAAGGCATCATGAAGCTTGCAAAAAAATATAGCATGTATGTCGTTGAGGATGCTGCGCAGGCATTTGGTGCCAGGAGCAGGTACAGAAACGAATACAAAAAAGCGGGTACCGTGGGGGATATCGGCTGTTTTTCTTTTTATCCGACCAAGAACCTTGGCGGGGCAGGTGACGGCGGCATGTTGGTGACAAGCAACGATAAACTGGCATCACTTTTAAAAATGCTCAGGGCACACGGTTCGCCTGAGAGGTATGTTCATAAATATCACGGGATAAACAGCAGGCTCGATGCACTCCAGGCAGTTGTACTGTCGGTAAAGCTGAACCATATAGAACAGTGGAACCATACGAGGATGGAACTCGCAAAAAGGTACAACGAATTATTCACAGAGGCAGGACTGGCAAAGGCGATCACCTTACCCGATGTGCCGGAAGACATGACCCACATATTTCATCAGTACACCGTGCGGATAAAAAACAGGGACAGCGTGCGGCAGGCTCTCAAGGAAGATGGTATCGGGACCGAGGTCTATTATCCCATCCCCCTGCACCTGCAGCCTGTTTTCAAATATCTCGGCTATAAAAAGGGCAGTTTAAAGCAAACGGAGCTTGCGGCAAAAGAAGTTTTGAGCCTTCCCCTGTATCCGGAGATGACCGTAGAGCAGCAGATACAGGTTGTAGAAAGCTTTAAAAAAATTCAAAATTCAAAACTCAAAATTCAAAATTCAGGGCTCAAGATTCAAAACATTCAAGATTCAAAATGACTGCCGGGATTATTGTATCCGTTTTTATCTTCGGCCTGATTATCGGAAGCTTCCTCAATGTCGTGATCTACAGGCTGCCTGAACATCAATCCATTGTATTTCCTGCATCGCATTGTCCTCATTGCGGCAAACAGATAAAACCCTATGACAATATCCCTCTCGTAAGTTATATAATGCTCCGCGGCAGGTGCAGGTACTGCGGGGAAAAGATTTCCCTCAGGTACCCCGCTGTAGAGCTCATAACCGGACTCCTCGCTGCAGGCCTCTTTATCAAATACGGATTTACTGTTGACCTGATGGTATTCTTTGTATTGTCAGCAGGTCTTATAGCCATTACATTCATAGATATCGATCGCATGATCATTCCCAATGCAATATCATATCCGGGTATCGTCCTGGGGTTTGCATCAAGCTTTTTTGTAAGCACAAATAATCCCGTCAGTGCCGCAATAGGTATACTGGCAGGAGCGGGTATCCTGTTTGCAACAGCCTTCATCTATAAGAGGGTTACCGGGGTAGAAGGCATGGGCATGGGAGATGTAAAGCTTATGGCGATGATCGGGGCATTCCTTGGCTGGGAAGCGGCACTATTTACCGTTATCATAAGTGCATGTATAGGCTCGATAGCCGGGATATTCCTGGTGGTGTTTGCAGGCAAAGGCAGAAAGCATGCGATCCCGTATGGCCCGTTTATATCAGCGTCCGCAATTGTCTATCTTTTTTATGGACAGACCCTGATAACTATTTACCTGCGGATGATAGGCTATGCTTAGGGGACTGAGGTCCAGGGTTATCCTGATCCAGAGCATCGTTATAGCAGCCGCTCTGATACTCATGGGTGTTGTGCTGTATCAGATCCAGAAAAAAGATATTATCAATCAATTCAGAGACGATGCAGCAACAACAGGATCACTGGTCAGAAGCCGGATGCAAGGGAAAGAGCCAGATCTGCAGAGGATTATAACGACGATACAGGAAGCCCGTGTTTCCCCGCTGTTTTCAAGCATAACGCTTGCAGCCTGTAACGACAAAAGTGCCATTACTAAAATTATCCGGGACCTTCCGGCAGGATTTTCGGAAAAAGCAGGGTCCCTTCTCGCGGAGTGTAAACCGGGTTTCATAAACATGTCGAACATGCACCTTATGAGTCTGTCGCCGGTTTACACATCCGGCAGCAGATGTATAAACCTCGCCATAGTATCCAACAGCCTGTACCTTACAAAAAGACTCTTCGTGCTGATAGAGGTCCTCGGTGCATATAGTTTACTCAACTTCCTTATTTTAACTATCGTCGCATGGTTCATCATCGATCGTTACACCGTTATGCCTCTCCGCAGGTTCGAGCAGGCTGTGGAAGGGGTAAGCGGCGGCGATTATCCTCACCTGAAAGATATGCCTGATGCCGCAGAACTTCACCAGATCGTAAAGGCATTCAATACCATGACATCGACCATTCAGACAAAAGAACAGCATCTGAAAGATACGATTCAAGAGTTAAAAGAAACACAGTCTCTCATCATAAAACGGGAGAGGCTTGTGACCATAGGCAGTTTTGCATCCGGTATATCGCACGAAATAGGCAATCCGTTGAGCGCCATAATCTCCCTGCTTGAAACCGTGAAAGCGGGTAGGGTATCCGGCGGTAAACAGATTAATCAAAAAAATGACTCCAGAACAGATCAGGAATTGGATATGATAGCCCGTTCCCTGGATGAGGCCTATAGAATAGATGCACTGATAAAACAACTGCTTTTATATGTACGACAAAAACCGGTCGTCCTGGGCCAGGTAAACATGAAAGCGCTCTGCGATGATGTCCTATCAAGTGTTGGACTCAGCAGGAACCTGAAAGACATTGTGGTGTCTATGGATATAGTATCCGGTACCGTGTGCAAAACAGATTACGAGAAACTACGGCAGGTGCTTTTAAACCTTGTGATTAATGCCGTGGATGCAATGCAGGAGCATGGGAGGCTCGGCATAAAAGCACAGGTGCAGTCCGGTCAGCTCATCATCTGCGTTTCCGATACCGGGGAAGGTATAGACAGGGAGTACAGGGATAAGATCTTCGAACCGTTCTTCACGACAAAGGTTTCGGGAAAAGGTACAGGGCTCGGACTTGCCATAGTTAAAAATATCGTCCAGGAGCTTGATGGAGACATCTTGGTCGACAGCGAAAAGGGCGCAGGCGCAGCGTTTACGGTAAAACTCCCATCGGTCTGAATCATAAATCTACGCCGTTCAGAGAAGTCACCATTCAGAAATAATGTGTAACGGCGAATGGCGGAACAGCCATTCGCCGTTATTTGGTCACGGCAAAAGGCTCTTGCGGATTGCGGTTATCTTTTCGAACAGTTCCTGCCGTGTCGATGTGATAACCTCTCCTGTTTTCCGTATCTTGATCTCAATGGTGCCTTCATTCTTGAACTTAGATCCTATGATAATCCTTACGGGAAAACCGAGCAGGTCCGCATCTTTGAGCTTCATACCGGGCGAGATGTCCCTGTCGTCGTATATAATGTCAAATCCCCTGCCCGACATTTCGTTGTACATAGCCTCGGCGGTATCCGTTATATCCTTGTCCTTCATATTGATGGCGATGAGCTCTATCTCATACGGGGCTATTGTCATCGGGAAGATGATCCCGTCCTTATCATTGTTTTGTTCTATCGATGCTGCCAGGGTCCTGCCGACTCCAATGCCGTAGCACCCCATAACAAAGGGCATTGACGCGCCGTTCTCATCAAGGAATTCCGCATGCATTTTTACGGAGTACTTTGTACCGAGTTTGAATATATGCCCGACCTCTATGCCCCTTGTTATACTCATGGGCTTAAAACAGTGCGGGCATGCATCTCCTGCACCTGCATTGCGTATATCCGCAAACATGCCCGGAGTAAAGTCCCTTCCGGCATGCACGTCCGTATAGTGGAAGTCGTCCTTATTTGCCCCGGTAACCATATTCTCCATATGCTTTATTTCGTTGTCCGCAACAATCTTTAGTTTTAATCCGACAGGCCCCAGTGAACCTCCATGTGCTCCGGCGAGCCTTACACAATCCGCATCTGTTGCGAGTTCAACAGTGTCTGCGTGAAGGGCATTTTTCAGTTTTATAAGGTTCAGCTCCCTGTCGCCCCTGACCAGTGCGGCTGCAAAGCCGTCATCCGTCTTTACGATCATCGTTTTAACGATTTTTGATGGAGGGACATTCAGGAAACGGGACACCTCTTCAACGGTGTGCATTCCAGGTGTTGCTGCCAAAGGAGGTGCGGGGCTTGCAGTGCGGCCTACCTCTTCGGCAGTACTGCCTGCAGCAGATCCCGATGTTTCGTATCCTATTTCTGCCTTCTCCCTGTTTGCTGCATATCCGCATGCATCGCAGGAGACAATGGCTTCTTCACCGGTATTCGCAAGCACCATGAATTCATGGGAAAATTTTCCGCCTATGGTGCCTGTATCGGCCTCAACAGCCCTGAAATTAAGACCGCATTGCTTAAAAATCCAATTGTACGCGTCGTACATTTTCTGGTATGTTTTGTTGGCATGCTCCTCATCTCTGTCAAAGCTGTATCCGTCCTTCATGATAAATTCCCTGCCGCGCATCAGGCCGAACCTCGGCCTGATCTCGTCTCTGAATTTTGGGGCAATCTGATAAAGATTAACCGGCAGTTGTTTATAGGACTGAATATCATTACGGACAAGATCGACTATCACCTCTTCATGCGTCGGTCCTACGGTAAACCATTTCTCATGCCTGTCCTGAAACCGCAGGAGTTCTTTGCCGTATGCCTGCCATCTCCCGCTCTCTTCCCAGAGGTCTTTCTGTATGACAAGCGGCAGTAAAACCTCCTGTGCACCCCCTTTGTCCATCCCCCGCCGTATAATATCAGAGATCTTTTGTATGGACCTCAGACCAAGGGGCAGATATGAGTATATGCCGGATGAGAGCTTTCTGATAAGCCCGGCCCTGAACAAAAGTTTGTGGCTTACGATCTCCGCATCCTTTGGCGCTTCCTTTAATGTCGGTATAAATGTCTGTGTAAATTTCATGCTTATTTCCCTGTGATTATTTTTAAATTTCCCAAAACCCGTTTACCGTGTTTCAAATAACGCATCAGCAGGCATGCCCGGCTTGAGGAGCATCTGCTTGTTATCGATATAAACCTTCACTGCAAACACAAGCGCAGTCCTGTCCTCCTTTGTCTGGACATCATGCGGCGTGAACTCAGCCTTATTTGCTATTTGTTCGACAGTACCGTCAAAGGTTTTATCGGGGAAACTGTCCACGCTTAAATGCACATGCTGGCCAAGCCATACCCTGCCAAGATCCATGTCGCTTATATATATTTTTATCCACGGTCTGTTCAGGTTACCGAGCGTGAATATTGTTGAACCGGGCATGATAACGTCGCCGCGTTCATAATTCTTTGTCAGGACAACGCCGGTGATCGGTGCCGCAATCATACCCTCGTCATACTGTATGTCCGCTAGCCGTAAAGCACTCTGTGCCTCTTGTTGCATTGCAACAGCCGCCTGTAACTGGGCATCGGCTGAATCTGTTTGGGAACGTACAAGGTCGAGCTGCTGCTGTGATGCGCCTCCCTTCCGGTAAAGCGCCTCGACCCTTTTCAGGTTCGAGGTTAAATAACTGAGCTGTGCCCGGGCTGATACGATCTGCGCATCCGCTGCCGTAAGACCTGCCTGCGCCCTGTTTTTCCCGGCTATTAATTCCCTCGGTGTCAGTCTTACAATAACGGTGCCCTCGGTGACCGTGTCACCCTCATCAACACCGAGCCATCCGATCCTTCCGGGGATCTTTGAAGCAACATCGTACTCCGTAACCTCTATGGTTCCGCTGCCGGTGACCGCGTTTTTATTATTGCTGGAACATGAGGAGATAATAATAATGCCCGGTAAAAAAAATAAAAAAAATCTAACCAGCCTGTTTAACTTCATACCTTTCTCCTTTTCTGTTCGGTGGCACATAACATAAGTATATCCTGTTTCCTATACATGAACAAGTATTCAATTTATGAATTACGATTTTCAAATTTATTCATGCAGGGATAAAAGTCAAGCATTTATGCGGTATACCCCGTTAGAAAGCCTACCTTGTTTTCTCCTCCACAGGCGGACGTTCCTCCGAAGCAAGCCTTGTGAGGACTTATCATTCCAGGGCTGGCTTTCTAACGGGGTATACCGGGCTGCCTGCAGGGGGTAAGAAATATATTGTATTTTATCCGGCCTGTGCTTTCTATGTTACAGAGACTTTACATTAAAAACATATATGCTACCATCTCAAAGAGACAAAACGGTAGGCACTGTTTTAAGATAATTCAGATGCGGATAGCATCTTAAAAATATTAAAGGAGGAGCAAATGGCTACAAAGAAAAAGGCTGCAAAATCAAAGAGGAAACCGAACCCTGAATTCATGAAGCCCATGAACATCAGCGATGAACTGGCAGAAATAGTGGGAAGCAAACCGCTGCCGAGAACCCAGGTAGTAAAGAAACTCTGGGAGTACATCAAGAAACACAAGCTGCAGGACACAAAGAACAGAAGGAACATCAACGCCGACGAAAACCTGAAAGCTGTTTTCGGAGGGAAGAAAACTGTATCAATGTTTGAAATGACAAAGCTTGTTAACAAGCACCTGAGCTAATTCATCCATCTCCGGTTTATTAATACCATATCTTAAAACAGCGGCAGAGAGTATCTGCCGCTGTAAAATTTGAATCTCCACCTGTATCAAAACAATTTTTGCACAGAACATTTGACAATTTTGTCAAGTCCGTATAGATTACTTAAACCTTGAAGTCAGAGTTATTACGTGGAGGACACAGGGGTGTTAACCCTGAGAGAGGCGTACGTCAACGGGTCTTACAACAAAGGCAGTGAATAACGTGGTATCATAAAATTTGAGGAGGTAAAAATGGCTGTAGACAAAAAATTTATTGGTAAGAAATACCCTCCGGTAGAGTATGAGGTGTGCAAGGAAAAGGTCAAGGAGTATGCAACAGCTGTAGGGGACCTGAACCCCCTATACATAGATGAACAGAAAGCAAAGCAGAGCAGTTACAAAGGCATAATAGCCCCGCCAATGTTCGCTGTTGTTTATACAAAGGACGCCGTTGCCGAGGTTATGTTTGACCGTGAACTTGCCTTGAACCTGCCCATGCTTGTACATGGAGAGCAGGAGTATGAATTTATAGGTGTTGTAATGCCGGGAGACGTAATCGTTACCGAAGCTTACGTTGCCGATATCTATGAAAAAGGAGACAAGGATTTTGTTGTTGCAGGGGGCATTTCAAAGAAAAAATCGGATGGAAGTATCGTAACAAAAGGTAAATGGACATTTGTAATAAGATGATAAAATAAGGAGGCTATTATGACTTTAAATGCAAAGATTGGAGATGTATTTACCTTACAGAAAGAGGTGGACAAATACAGACCTATTTTTTACGCTGGAGCTTCAGGGGACTTTAATCCCATTCACATAGATGCGGAATTCGGAAAAATGGTCGGACTCGGAGGAGCCATACTGCAGGGCCTTTGTACCATGGCGTTTGTAATGCAAACCGTGTCCGAATGGTCGCATGATCCCTATAAAGTAAAGAAGCTCAAGGTGAGATTTGCCAAACCGGTCCTGCCGGAAGACACCATAACCATAACCGGAAAAATAACCAAGATCGAGAACAATAAAGCATACTGCGAACTTATTGCAAAAAAACAGACAGGCGATGAGGTTATCAATAACGCTTTTGCAGAAGTAGACCTGGGTTAATACATAAATGCATTTGCAAGAATAGGGAAGTCGGCCATAGGCTGACTTCCCTATTGCATTTTTTGGGTTCATAAGCAAAGGAGGGGGATATGAGTTTTAAGGGTACCATTACAAAAGACGGAGAGAGGTATTTTGTATCTATAAATCCAGCCACCCTTGAATCGATCGGAGAGCTGCGTATCATGAACGGGGATGAAATCAGCCGTGCAGTGGAAAGGGCGGATAAGGCATTCCCGGTGTGGTCCGGCATTTCGCTTGAGGACAGGGCTGCGTACCTGAATGCCGTAAAAGATCAGATTATAAAAAATTTTGACGCAATTGCCGAGATCGTTTCCAGGGAAATGGGCAAACCCCGTATCGAGGCAGTAATAGCGGAAATAATGGTTGCAGTTGATCTGATAGATTACTTTGTGAAGCGATCCTCCAGCCTGTTGGCTGACGAGCCCATACCTATGCACCTTGCAAAGGTAATAAAATCGAGCAAACTGACCTATAGGCCGTACGGACCCGTAGCCGTGATATCACCGTGGAACTATCCCTTCGCAATACCCATGGGCTCGATTATCATGGCATTGCTTGCAGGGAATACCGTGCTTTTCAAGCCGGCTTCGGATGCGATCTTCATCGGGAAGAAGATAGAAGAGTTGTTCAATGCCGTTAACCTGCCCGATGGTGTATTTAATTTTATTGCAGCGCCGGGCAGTGCTGTCGGGAAAAGCCTGATAGGTCCGAAGATAAGGAAGATCGTTTTTACCGGAAGTGTTCAGGTTGGAAAACAGGTTATGGAGGCGGCATCAAAATACCTCATACCCGTGGTGCTCGAGCTCGGGGGAAAAGACCCGATGATCGTGTGCAAAGATGCCAATATCGAACTTGCCGCCAACGGTGCCGTCTGGGGTGCTTTCACCAATGCAGGCCAGGTCTGTGCCTCTGTAGAACGGGTGTATGTCATGAAAGAGGTTGCAGAAGAGTTTACAAAGAAGGTTGTGGAAAAGACCCAAAAATTAAGGATCGGCCGGGACACGGATTTTAACGTGGAGGTTGGTCCCATGGTGAACGAGGGACAGCTGCATATCGTTGAAGACCATATCGCAGACGCGCGGCAAAAGGGTGCCGTGATACTGACCGGCGGTGAACGGCTGAAAGAGTTCCGGGGATTTTTCTTTCCTCCAACCGTCCTTACCGGGGTTAGTCATTCCATGAAGTGTATGACGGAAGAGACCTTTGGTCCGCTTCTGCCGATCATGGTTGTAAAGGATGAGAAAGAGGCCGTGGAATTTGCCAATGATACGATCTACGGCCTGACCGCCTCTGTTTGGACAAAGGACAGGGAAAAGGGTGAAGCTCTTGCACGGCAGATCAACGCGGGCACTGTTACGATAAATGAACATGCCTATACCTACGGCTTGCCGGAAACACCGTGGGGAGGGATCAAAGACAGCGGTATGGGAAGGACACATTCAAAGATCGGTTTTATGGAGATGGTTGTTCCCTACCATATAAACATGGATCACTTCCCGGATTCTCTGAACAGCAGGCCTTGGTTCTATCCTTATTCCCGTGAGAAGTATGAATTGTTTAAAGGGTTGATATCCGCATTTGGGACCGGTGCGGGTGCGAAGATAAAAAACCTTGCATATTCCGCAAAATTGTTGTTAAGCTCTAAGACCCGCAAGAAAATATTTTAGGAGGCAAGTATGCTTATACCATCAACCGCGATAAGAGTCGGTATGATTATAGAGTTTAACAAAGATCTTTTCAGAGTTTTAAGTATCAACCACGTGACGCCTGGAAACTGGCGCGGCATGGTTCAGACAAAACTCAAGAATATTAAGACAGGGTCGAACCTTGAAAACAGATTCAGACCTGAAGATAAGGTGGAAAAGGTTACGTTCGACGAAAAAGAGATGGAATACCTTTACAAAGAAGACGATCACTATGTGTTCATGGACACGGAAAACTACGAGCAGTACACCCTCGGGGAAGATATGGTGGGCGAAGCCATACAATACATAGTGCCGAATTCGAAGATTGCCATCTCGTTCTATGAAGGCAAACCATTAAACGTAGACCTGCCCATGACCGTTGAACTGGAGGTTGTCGAAACAGAGCCGAACCTCCGCACCGCAACCATTACGAACTCGACGAAGCCCGCAAAGCTTGAAACAGGTCTTGTTGTCCAGGTGCCCCAGTTCATAGAGGTCGGGACGAGGATTAAGGTAGACACTGCGGAAGGCAAGTACATAGAGAGAGTACAGACAAAAAAATAGCGCACGGTTGTCCAAAAAGCTGCATCTCTCATTCACGGGTTTTTCCATAGGTGCTGTTGTTTCGTTTCAGGATAATGGAGGATTTACATGGATGACAGGATAACACAGGAAGCGAGGCATTTTTTAGAGGGTATAATCAGGTTCGTTAAGGACGAATGTCTCCCGGTAGAGGACTCTATAGAAGATACCGGCAGGCTGCCGGAGCCGCTTGTCCGTAAGATGAAGGACCTTGGTTTGTTTGGTCTGCGCATACCGGCTGCTTACGGAGGATCGGGGATGAACCTGTTGGATTACTGTTATGCGCTCAAGGAATTGTCAAAGTCCCACGATGCAATTAGGGCAATCATGAGTGTCAATAACGGTATCGG
The DNA here is from genome assembly GCA_027364825.1 of bacterium. GTDB lineage: Bacteria > JAMCPX01 > JAMCPX01 > JAMCPX01 > JAMCPX01 > JAJYLM01. The sequence goes on from DAHXOM010000204.1 coordinate 19,661, forward strand.
TTCAATGTCCATGGTCAATGACGGTACCGAAGAGCAAAAGAACCATTACCTCCCACTGCTTGCAAGCGGAGAGTATATCTCCGCGTTCGCACTCACAGAACCGGGTGCCGGGTCGGATGCATCAGCCATAGCAACGTCAGCGGCGAAGACGTCCGGGGGATGGGTGCTCAACGGCATGAAGCACTTTATTACCAATGCACCGATCGCAGATATTTTCACCGTTATTGCAGTAACGGACAAGGAAAAAAGGGCAAAGGGCGGGATCACCGCGTTCCTCGTAGAAAAAGGAACAAAAGGTTTGAGCATCGGGAACATACACAACACCATGGGCGGCAAGGGCTGGCTGCAGGCGGAGGTGATCTTCGAGGACTGTTTTGTACCGGATAAAAATCTTATCGGCAGCATCGGCGGCGGGTTTAAGATAGCGATGAAAACCCTGAACGAGGGACGGCTTTCTGCGGCGGCCTCGGCAATCGGCATCGGTGAACGGCTGCTTTCCATGGGTGTTGAATATGCAAAGCTCAGAAAGCAGTTCGGAAAGCCCATTGCGGAGTTTGAGGCCATACAATGGATGCTTGCCGACAGCGCTACCGAGCTTTATGCCGCTGACCGGATGCTTGCAGATACAGCGTACCGGTTTGACCATGGAGAGGATATCCGCACACAATCGAGTATGACGAAGCTGTTTGCGACAGAATCGGCGTTCAAGGTCGCCGACAGAGTACTGCAGGTGCATGGAGGCATGGGGTTTATGAAGGAAACAAAAGTGGAACGGATGTTCAGGGACATACGGGCATACAGGATTTTTGAAGGCACCTCTGAGATCCAGAGGTTTATGATTGCACGTGAGCTGTTGAAAGATTGACCGGTCTGTCCTGCCACAGTGGCGTTTTTTTAAATTTTCTGGTAAGCTGCCGTTATGTTCGGGGACTTTCTTGTAAAACAAAAAGCTATAACAAATGATCAGCTCACCGAGGCTATGAATGCCCAGGTAATCTTTGGAGGCAGGCTTGGGACAAATCTTATAGAATCCGGTGTGCTGAGCGAAGATGGCCTTGAGAAATATCTGGCGCGGTATCATCATGTGGCGTCGGTGCCCATGGAAACCCTGAACAATATCCACACAAACACCTTAAAACTCATACCGGTTAAGTTTGTCAAAAAGCTCAAGGCGATCCCCTTTGATTATAAAGACAAGCAGTTGTATGTCATCATGATGGATCCGGGCAGGCTTGATGCCATAGACGAATTGTCATTTGTCACGGGCCTGAATATAAAACCACATGCGATTCCCGAGATACGCTTTCTCCTTCTCCTGGAAAAATATTATGGTATTAAAAGGGATATACGTTATATTACCATGTCAAAACAAGACACCGCCCATTATTTATCCAGCGGGTTAAATAAAAAGCCGGTTCCGCCGGAACACAAGCCCGAAGAGAAAACCGAAGAACAACAGAAAAAGCAGACCACAGACGATGCGCCGATGAAACCTCTTTCCAACAATGAAGAGCTTACAACCGAGGAGGATTTTCAGAAGTCGCTGAGAGAAAGGCCGTCTGGAGTTGAAGCGGCTAAGACGACGGTAGAGCTTTCCCATGAGATGGAGATCGAAGAAACGCTCAAGCTGAAATATCCTGCAAATCTACAGGATGCAATTGCCCTGATTCTGGATTCAGAGTCGAGGGATGATATCGCCGCGGTTGTCCTCGGCTATGCGTTATCCGTCTTCAAAAGGACTGCACTGTTTATGATCCAGAAAGGCCTTGCAATAGGG
>DAHXOM010000178.1 GCA_027364825.1 bacterium
CGGTACAGCTCACCGGGTCTATGTATGCTATGCCCTTTGCACGCTTCTTACCCGCGGCCTTCACCTCTGTCGGTTCCCACCACAGCGAAGGGCAGTCGATGTTGAGACAGATTGTACAGCCCGTACAGAGGTCCGTCTTTACCGAATAAGGTTTTGGCCTGCTCTTTTTAAACTCCGGGAGAAGGACGCACGGGGCTTTCGTTATAATAACAGCAGGGCCATCAAAGGCAGTTGCCTCTTTTATTGTTTTCTCCAGCGGTTTCGTTTCATACGGGTTTACGGTCCTTACCCATTTGACGCCCAATGCGGATACGATCTGCTCAAGAGAGATATCCGGAGAAGGATTGCCGTGTATATCCGTTCCTGACAGCGGGTTTGCCTGTGCCCCGGTCATTGCCGTTGTGCGGTTATCGAGGATCACGACAAGGATATTGCTCTTGTTATAGACAACGTTCAGCAGGGCGGTCATGCCTGAATGCAAAAATGTAGAATCACCGATAACAGCCACGGGTTTTTTACCGCCCTTCGGCATGACCTTTTCAATGCCCATTGCCTGTCCTATACCCGCGCCCATATCAAGGCAGGTATGAACGGCCTTGAGCGGCTCGTCATAGGCAAGGGTATAACAGCCGATATCCCCGGCTATGAATGTCCGTTGTTTGCCGAGCTGATAGAAAAGTCCTCGGTGGGGACAGCCGGGACACAGGATAGGCGGCCGCCGTATTACATCAGGAGCGGGTCTGCCGGAAGATAGTACCGGAGCGTTTGCTCCACCGGTAAACCTTATTATTCCTTCTCTTACCTTTTCGGGAGTAAGCTCCGATATCGACGGTATAAAATCCTTGCCGTGAATGTTGGCGGAGATGTGTCGTATCTGCATTTCTATATAGGGATCAAGCTCCTCAACAATAAGTATTTTTTTAAACCTTTCTACAAATGCCTTTATCAGATTGAGGGGCAGAGGATTGGTCAACACCAATTTCAATATGTTTGCATCGGGCACCACCTCTTTTACATACTGGTATGCAATGCCGGAAGTTATGATGCCGTAATCCGTACTCCCGGATTCTACTTTATTGAGAGAGCATTGTTCTGAAAACTGCACAAGCTTCTGAAATCTGCCCTCAAGTGACAGCCGGGCTTTGCGCGCATTCGCAGGTACCATCACATACTTCTCTATCGCTTTTTCGGGGTAGATGGATTTTTTTACAGCCTCCGGCTCTCCGGGATGGACAACGGTTTTTGAATGCGAAATCCTTGTTGTTACACGAAGCAAAACCGGCAGATCGAAAAGCTCGCTTATCTCAAAAGCCTTTTTTGTAAATATGCGCGCCTCTTCACTTTCGGACGGCTCAAGCATCGGTATCTTTGCCATGAGGGCATACCACCGGTTATCCTGCTCGTTCTGGGAGCTGTGTATGCCGGGATCATCCGCAGATACGACAACAAGACCTGCTCCAACCCCTGTGTATGCAAGTGTCATGAGGGGATCCGATGCAACATTGAGACCGACATGTTTCATGGTTACGATAGACCTGGCTCCTGCAAGACATGCACCGGAAGCTGTCTCAAGGGCTACCTTTTCGTTGACAGCCCAGTTTGCAGAGATGCCTTCATAATCGGCAATGTTTTCGAGTATCTCTGTTGACGGCGTACCGGGATAACCCGTGGCAAACCCGCAACCGGCCTCGAAACATCCCCGTGCTATGGCTTCATTCCCTGATAATAAAATGCGTTTCATGCTGAGAGCCGTTCAAGTCGTTTAAACCGGTCAAACTGTTTAAAAGTTTATACGGTCCTTCCGATTGCCCGTGCGATCCTGTCGATGGCCTTTACCATTTGCCTGAATTCGTCCGGCTTCAGGGATTGTTCCCCGTCGCTCAGTGCCTTTTCCGGCTGCTGGTGGACTTCGACGATAATACCGTCGGCCCCTGCTGCAATCGCAGCCATGGACATTGTTGCAACAATATCCCTTCTCCCGGTGCCGTGACTCGGATCGACAATCACCGGAAGATGCGTCAGTTTCTTCAGAACAGGTATAGCATTCAGGTCGAGTGTGTTGCGGGTTTCTGTCTCAAACGTCCGTATGCCTCTCTCGCAGAGAATGATCTTATCGTTGCCTTTACTGGCAATGTATTCTGCAGACATCAGCAATTCCTTGATTGTTGCAGAGAGGCCCCGTTTTAAGAGGATCGGTTTGTTCGTGGCACCGAGTTCTTTTAAAAGCGAGAAATTCTGCATGTTCCTTGCTCCGACCTGAAATATATCCGTATAATCGGAAATGAGATCAATATCCTTCGTATCCATAATCTCCGTTACGACAGGCATCTTCAGCAGGTGTTTTGCCTCTTTCAGGAGTTCCAGTCCTTCTTTGCCCATACCCTGGAACGAATACGGTGATGTCCTCGGCTTGTAGGCGCCTCCCCTTAAAATTGCAGCACCGGATGATTTTACACTCTTCCCTATCGCTAACAGCATGTCCCTGCCCTCTATCGAACAAGGGCCGGCCATGATAATTACTTTTTTGCCGCCTATGGTAACCCCGTTGATTTTTATCAGGGTATTTTCTTTTTTGAACTCACGGCTTACAACCTTATAAGGACTCAGGATCGGCATAACCTTTTCTACACCGGCAAATGTTGTCAGCGGTATATTTGCAAGGTTCCTTTCGTCCCCTATTGCCCCGATTATCGTGCGTTCTTTGCCCTTTGAGATATGGGGCCTTAATTTCATGTCCCGTATCGTTTTAAGGACATGTTCAATGTCTTTTTTTGCTGCATCAGGTTTCATTACAATTATCATATTTAGACTCCTATCATTAATCTATAAGCAAGCCATTTCGGCAATCCTGCCTTTAGTATCTTGTCACTTGCTCTCTTTATAGCATAATTCAATCTTTTAACAGTATATATACCTTTATCCGTGTCAAGTATTCCATACGATGTAGTGTTGTCAGAATCCCTCGGCTGTCCAACACTGCCGACACTGATAATGTACTGACGATGCTTATCGACATGAACAAGATCGGAATAATCAATCACAGGGCCTTCATCCTTTTCAATATCCTTCGACACAACAAACCTGCGGTGAGAATGCCCTACAAAAAATATACTGTACCTGTTGCCCAGAGCATAAAAGACTTTTTCTACGTCATTGCGCGACATAATATAATCGAATTCTTCCGGATGCACAGGTGAGCCGTGACTGAAGAGAGCACCTTCATATTCCAGGGTATACAAGGAACCGGAGATCCATGACAGGGATTGGTTTGCGAGCCGGTCTTTCGTCCACTGTATGCCAAGTTTTGCATCTTCATTGAAGTCTTCCGTATCAATCATACCCAAAGCAGCGGCATCATGGTTTCCCATAAGATTGTCCCGTACAATACCCTTTACAATGTCGCAGCATTCCTGGGGGTTTGCTCCATAGCCCACAATGTCACCGAGGGACAGAACAACATCGGGCATTGATTGTTTCAAATCGGAAACTACGGCTTCAAGGGCTTCGAGATTTCCGTGTACATCCGCTATAACACCAATCCTCATTTAACGTTTTTCAGAAAGAACTCAGCTAATAATTCTTCGTCCTTTTTAGCTTTGGACTCTTCTTTCCCCTTGTTGGCGTTCTCTTCTTTTACCGGGAAGCCCACAAAGCCGGTCTCAACCCTGTAAACATTGTCTTTTATGACTACAGAATCCGGAAATATCTCTGCCTCTATATCCTTCAATTCCTTCAGCGTTTTCACTTTACCGACAAGTTTATCGGCATCATCACCGCTGTCGATAGCGGTAATCCTGACGGCTTGCTGAAGATTAAATCTCGGTTTTGCTTTTGTAAGGATTGTTATTGTTTCTCCTTCGAGTAAAAGCTTCCCGTTTGCATTCAATTCGTCGAGCAATTCCTGCGTAAAGAACACCTTTTCGGATATGCCTTTTGCGCCGTGGACCTGGGCATTGTTGATCCTGGTTCCTACCATGATCGCACCGCGTATGTCGGCATGGGTCAGATCCGCATTGGTCAGGTCCGCACCGCTCAGGTTCGTATTGACCAGCACTGCATGTCTGAGAGAAGCACCCGACAAATCTGCGTTGGAAAGGTTCGTATTGGTAAGATCCGCGTATCTGAAATTTGCATTCCTGAATATACCCGAGGAAAGATCCAGGGATTTCAGATCGATACCCTTAAGATTTGCTCCCTCAAAGGACGCTTTGTTTTTAATCCCCTTTTCTACATCCTCGCGCGTTAACTCGTTCATTTGATATCGTCTATAAAACTTTTTATTCTCTTTTTTGTTTCTTCTTTTATGTGTAAAAACTCTATCCCCACACCCTGCGAAATATTGTTGAGACGGGCTTCTTTCTCGGATGTAATCCATTTTACAACTCCCGTCGCTTCCAGCAGTCTTATATCGTTCGGTATGGTAAACTTTACAGCTATAGGCTTGCCGATGGTCATAGATTCGGTTGTTT
>DAHXOM010000187.1 GCA_027364825.1 bacterium
AAATCAAATACAGGCTTATAATACCTGTCCTCATAAACCTTGAGCGTTGTGTCCGCCTGTTTAAAATAGTTCTGTGTCCATACGGTCGAATGACAGTGGTAGCAAACCTCCTGCATTTTTTCCTGTTTGGCCTGCCAGTCCGGATAATGATAGGTAAGCGGTGCCTGGAGTGCCCATGACAGGTTTGCGCTGAGGTTGTGGGTTGTTTTCATGTCCGGCAGACCTGCATCCATGTGGCAGGTGACGCAAACAGGTGAAGCGCCTGTTTTTAATATGTCCCATTTGCCGGGCTGAGCATTCCAATCCCAGTGTGCCCCTCGCGTTGCATATATATTCCCGTGTTTTGATTCCATATAGATCTCATACTGCGGGTGATCCGGTCCGATATGACAGTTAGCGCATACCTCGGGCTTCCTCGCCTCTTCCAGGGAGAACCTGTGCCGTGTATGACAGGTAGTACAACTTCCGAAACTGCCGTCAGGGTTTATCCTGCCTATGCCCTGATTGGGCCATGTATCGGGTGAGGGTTGACCGTCTTTGCCGATCTTCACCACAGTACCGTGGCACGCCTGACAACCCCGGATGGTTATCATATCACCCATGGTTGCAAACAGCGTGTTTTCCCTTGTAACTGCAAGTCCCGGCACGCCTGCTATGAACTGCCGCGCGACAGCATGCCTGCTCTCCTCGAATTGTTTTGTCTCTAACGGATGACATGCAGAGCAGTCCTTTGGTGATACAACCACATGGATTATGAACCCGTTGTGTTCAAAGGCACCGGGGTCCGACTTATTGCTGCTCTTATGACATTCATAACACCCGACATTGTCCGTTGCATGTGTGCTCTGCTGCCAGTCGGAAACAATACCCGGCGTTATTTCTTTATGACATTGGATACATGCCGATGTCTCCGGACTTAAGGCTTTCAATGTCCTCTGTGCTGCAAGAGGTGCCATGCTTAATTTTACGGGATCTATCGTTACGGCGGGAACAGGTTGCTCAACTTTCGTTATATATGCGGGCTTGTGTGTTTTTCCCCTTAAATCTTTTAACGTCTGATTTACGATTTGATCTGCCTTAACAGGCAGTACGCACAGGAAGCCGAAAGCTATGATAAAAATGATTTTTTTCATAAAGATCTCCTTCCATATAGATTGCATCCAGTTAAAATCTTTACGGTCGATATTGTCAATAATGCTAACAAAATATGTTCTTTCATAACGTGCCGGTTTAATGTTTGTATCATATTAGCTTGATAATTCTCTGTAGTCTTGCTACACAGTAATTCATTGTAAAGTATTCGCGGATACAAGGGACCGATATGTTTAAAAAAGTCATTATAGATTGTTTTTGTACTGTATTTGCAGCGATGATCCTCATTTTGGTCAATGCGCATATCAGTTCTGCCGCCTCAATGAACGGCGTTATTACCGACGGGTACACAAATCTTCCGATGAAGGGTGCAGAGATTTATGTCAAATCAGGCAGCTCCGTAGTTAAAAAGACCGTCTCGGATAATGAAGGTGTTTACGCGGTTGACGGCATTACTGCAGGTACATATACCATTGTTGTCTCACACGCAGCTTATGAGCCAGTCGAAAAGAATATTTCTTTGAAAGCGGAAGAAAATCTCAAGCTCAATGCCCAGCTTGTGCCCGTTTCTGTGATCGAAGGGAAGGAGTTTGTTGTTACCTCAAGCAAGATTAACCAGAAGCACATAAACAAGGTTGAACTCGCCAAGCCGTCAACAGAGTATGTTATCGGCGGGCATGAGGCAAAGAGGATTGCAGCCGGTCTTGAAAATCCGGTACAGGCCATCGTTACCCTGCCGGGCGTATCCGATGCAGGGGAACTTTCATCGTACATGTACGTGCTTGGCGGTGATGCGGGAGAAAACACGTATTATCTCGACGGCATGCCCCTGTTTGATCCGACCCATCTCGGGGGTACGACGAGTGTTTACAACGACGACATGGTCGATGTTATGCAATTTTATCCGGGAGGTTACCCGTCGTGGTACGGCAATGCGCTCAGGGGTATCCTGAACGTAAATTATAGAAACGGCAACATGGACAAATATACAGGTAAGATCAACCTGAGTCTCATCGACGGGTCATTATTAGCTGAAGGACCCATTAAAAAAGATAAAGCCTCGTTCATTATTACGGCAAGGAGAACATACTATGACTGGCTTTTAAAGGCATTGAACCTTGCAAACAACACGGTAATACCCGGCTTCTACGATGTCCAGGTAAAACTTTCCTATATACCCAATGACAAATTAAAGATCTTTGCCGATTATATTTTATCAGGCGACAGTGTGTCCGGTTATTTGAAGCAATCTGACCAATACAATCAGCCGGGATACGGCAATGTCTACTGGATGCACACTCAGAATATACTCGGCATAGGGCTTGAGTATAAGCCGGATACATTTCTTGAATATAAACAGGTTATTTATGGAGTAACGGACAAGAACACTGCCTCTTTAGTCGGGTCAAGCTCAAATATCGCCAACACGCTTATTGAACAGCTCGGGACAAGGGGGACATTGAATTTATACCCTTCATCATGGGACGATCTTTTCATGGGTTATGAGCTGGAATATGCACCCATATCTGCATCAGCTTCTCTGATGAGCGCCCTTATTGTAGGTTCCGCTCAAAATCAGACCACCAATTTCAGTTCAAGGAACCAGGGACAGGCAAACCTGGCTTTGCTGGATATATTCAGGATCTACAGCGGATTTCTCGGCAACAGGTTTACCATAGCAAAAAGTTTTTTTATTACGCCCTCGGTACGCTATGATTACTTCCAGCTTAACCACCAGGCAACGTACAGCCCGAGGCTGGAGGTTGGCTACCAGATCGACAAAGAGCAGACGATCAAGTTTGTAACAGGTCAATACCATCAGATCCCGCTCGCACAGATTGCGATGACAACAAACCTTGAACTGCTCCCGGAAAAATCAAATCATTTTATCCTCACCTACGAGGCGAACAGTGATAATTATTATGTCAGGGCAGATGCTTTTTATATTCTGGACAGCGACTTGATCTACACGTATATAGACCCTGCCAATATCCATTTTATAACACCGTGCGAGCCGGTGGTCACCATAAGTTCTGCCAATTCCGGCAGACGGATGACGTACGGTGGAGACATTATGATCCAGCGTTATGTAACAGGCAAATGGGACGGGTGGATAAGCTACACCTACCTTTTTACCAAACAGCAGGACCAGCCCGGCGGGCCGTGGTACTTTCCGCAGCAGGATCAACGGCATACCATAAATATCGTTGCGGACTACCGGCCGTTTTTAAACTGGGAGTTTTCTGCGAGGTTGAGCATGCATTCGGGGAACCCGTATACACCTGTTACCGGTACGACCGTGCTACCGAACCCATTGGCACAATGTCCCAACCAGCCCTCAACGGTTATAATCCCGCTCCAGGGTTATCCGGATTCGGAAAGGTTCCCGTTCTATAACCGTCTCGATGTCAAGGTGCAGAGGAGCTTTGTGTATTCGGCCTCAACGCTCAAGGTATATCTCGATGTTATCAATCTACTGTACGATCAGAACGTTTCCGGTTATTTTTATAACTCAACCTATACCCAGCGTAAAACAATCAATTCATTACCTATTATACCGTATATCGGCGCAGAGTATGATTTCTGATGTTAGAGTCAAGGCCTAAGGGCAGCGTAGATACAAGGTTCAAATATTTTCTGTCAGGTTCTCTTTTAGCACATGCGATTTTTTTATTTTTGGTATTCTTTTATCAGATGATTGCCCCGAATTCACAGATATCCGCCATAACGATAAACCTGAATATGTCCGGAGGGAACGGATTGCCTGTACAGCAGGCTGAAAAGAAAAAAGCTCCTCAAATCATTCGCAGGCATGAGGAAAAGATGAGTATTCCGGACAAACATGCTGCTCAGGAACAGGCTGCAGAACAGATAACCCAGCAGACTGCAGGAGGAACGACAACTGCCGCAACAGGGCAATCCGGTACAGGAGGTACTGGTACAGGAAATGGTGAAGGACAGGGCGTTGTTTCATCCAATCAACTCGATAATCAGCCGTCTCTGGTCACATTCAAGAATCCTGTTTATCCTGTTGAGGCGAGGAAACAGGGTATCGAAGGTGTTGTTCTGCTGAAGGCGCTTATAGCCCCTGACGGAAAGATAAAAGAGATAAAAATCTTAAAGTCCGTCCCGATGTTCGATAAATCAGCTGTGGATGCAGTTGAACATTGGCGTTTCACGGGCATTACCTCACACGGCAATCCTGTTTACGTATGGATGATCATTCCGATCCGGTTCCAGCTCAAATGAAAATTATGGAATACCTGATTGAACGTATGAGATGGATAAATGGTCGGGGCGGGCGGATTTGGACCGCCGACCTTTCGGTCCCGAACCGAACGCTCTACCAGGCTGAGCCACGCCCCGTGTGCTGGTATTGATAACCTACTTTATTGTATTGGTCAACAGAATATAGACATCTGTGATGCGGAATGTCATCTAAAATGCAAATCTGAGGTTTCGTGCGACTGCCTGGTCATTGAATGTTGTTTTCTTATTGGATAGATTGTAGCCATCCAGGGTGTAGAATATTTTTAACCCTTCCTATTGACAAACATTATGCGCTGGCGTATCACGCTTGTAAATCCCGTTCGAAGGATTGGTTGAAACCATACTCCTCTGCAGCAAATAAAAAGGAGTTGTGAGGTTATTCATGACCGGACGTTCTAACGGGATAAATAAACTATAAAGGAGGTAAGGATACATGAAGAAGTTAATGCTATTAGCGATTGTTCTTGCTTTTACAGCCGGTATGACAGGCTGTCACAAAGAAGAAGCAACCGAGCAAGCAGCACCAGCAGTTACAACACAGACGACGACAACAACAACACCGGCACAGACAGTTACAACACAGACTACAACACAGACCACCACTACAACAAGTCCAGCAGCACCTGCAAAGTAAGAAAAGCACTGTTTTGCGAAGAGGGAGCAGAAACTCCCTCTTTTTTTATGCTCAAAAATATCTACTTCAATATTTTCTTGATCAGATCCTTATCGCGCAGGATTCGGTTCAGTATGGTGTAAAGGCTTACCGACGGGTCAGACAATTCCTCCCGGTAATTGTCTGTCACTGCTTCATTGATTACACTGTCTACACGGACACTGAGCTGTTCGACGATAAGCTGTTTTAAGCCGTGCATCCTCTTGCGGAGGAACAAATCTGTTTCCCGGTGGCTCTCCATAAATTCAATATGCTTTTGTATTGTCTGGAATAACTCCGGTGTGCCGGTTCCATCGAGTCCATTGGTAAGCATTACCGGTGTCTGCCATGTGCCGTGTTCCGATGGGAATGTTTCCGTAAGAAAGTTGATCGCATTTACCAATTGCTTTGAGCCTTCGCGATCGGACTTATTGACAACGAATATGTCCGCAATTTCCATGAGGCCGGCTTTCATTGCCTGAATAAAATCTCCGGACTCCGGGACAAGTACAACCAGCACGGTGTCCGCTATATTCATGATATCCAGTTCTGTCTGTCCGACTCCGACGGTTTCCAGTATGATAAACCGGTAGCCTGCTGCCTGCATGAGGTGTGAAGCATCCCTTGTTATCCTCGATATGCCTCCCTGGGCGCCGCGTGAACCCAGGCTCCTGATAAATACCTTGTCATCAAGGAAATGGTGCTGCATCCTTATCCTGTCACCGAGTATTGCGCCGCCGGTAAAAGGGCTTGAGGGATCGGTTGCAAGAACGCCGACCAGTTCACCGGCACTTCGCATGTGTTTGATAAGCCAGTCTATGAGGGAACTTTTGCCTGCCCCGGGCGGACCAGTGACCCCTATTTTGACGGATTTGTTTATCTTCCCGATAAGGTGATCAACAGAGGGGATGTCGAGTTCCCCTTCCTCAAGCAGGGTTATAGCCCGTGCAAGTGCAGAGGTGTTCCCCTGTTTTAATCTGCTTATTAAATTCTTTGTATCATCCTTTATTTCCATAAAACTTTTACGGTATCACCTTTCCGGGCACCGAGTTTTTCATGGGCACTGCCGGCATTTATGGTGACCTCGAGCAGGCCGAAACTGTTTATAATCGCACACGGCGCATCGTTCCCGCATTGTTCATAGGTGTTACGTATGCCTTGTATTTTAACCCCTTTTATGAATATATCCAGCACTTTGTTCTTTGCGATGGCGTCGAGCTTGGCCGAAGGGATGTTGGTGATGAGATTACCGAAATGATCCCTATGGATTACTTCTCCTGTTATTCCCCTCGTGCTGATGATAGGTTTCGGAATATCGAGTATGACAGGCCGCTTTATTATGTTTCCCAGTACGGACTTATCCCATTTCAAAGATAATCTTGCCGCTGCCGGAGCGAACACGTCCCTGCCGTGAAATGTTGCGGAGACAGCATGGGGTATGTTTATTTCATGGCATACCGAGGGCTGGTTGATGAGGATGTAGCTGAATACCCCGTTGTCCGGACCTACGAATATATAATCTTTTGTTCTTAAGACCATATCGTATCTCTGTCCGCCGACACCGGGGTCGATGACCGCCACATGTACGCTGCCCTTTGGAAAATAGTTGTAATACCCCTGTACTACAAATGCGGCAAAGGTAATATCATGCCGGGGGATAGAATGGGTTACATCTATGATGTTTGCTTTCGGGTTAATGCCCAGTATTACCCCTTTCATACTTGCCGCGTAACTGTCATAAGGACCGAAATCTGTGCACAGTGTTATGATAGACATGGTTACACGCCGCGGCTAATGTTCGCTGGCTATGTGCTTCAGATGTCTTCTGAGGTAAAGGATAAACAGCAGTAAGCCTGTTATGAGTATTACGTAATCAAACCTGTGGAAATACGGCCCGAGGGTATCCCATTGCTGCCCGAGTTTAAAACCAATCCAGGTAATGAAGAGACTCCAGATGAACGAGCCTATAAATGTATAGAATATAAATTTGATAAAATTCATGCGTGAAATCCCTGCAGGAAGGGATATAAACGTTCTCACGACCGGCAGAAGCCTGCCCGTGAAAACGATTATCGTGCCGTATCTGTCAAACCACCGGTCAGCCATATCAAGGTCATGCCTGCTTATCAGGATGTATTTGCCGTATTTTTCAATCAACGGCCTTCCTCCGTATGCCCCGAAAGCATAGGCGATTATGGAACCGATGACGCACCCAATAGCCCCGGCAACAGCAACGTAGAACAACTGGAATTTTTGCATAAAAACAAGGTAGCCTGCGAACGGGAGTATAATCTCGGACGGCAATGGGATGCATGCACTCTCAATGGCCATTAAAATAACAACCCCGCCATAGCCAAACATTTTTATGGTTGCTATTATAAATCCGGCAACGATCCCGAATAAATGCGATACCATTTACCCCCGCTTTATTTCGAACATTTCCCGGGCTGCTGTCCCGCAGGGAATGCCATTTTCCCTATCAGGGGGGAGAGTTCGAATATACCGACTGACTGTGAAGGATTGGGCGCGTTGATAAACTCGGTATTGTTCACCAGCAAGGCAAAACGTGCCTGTCCTATATCGAGTTTTGATGCAGCGGCATTGTTCTGTACTATCTGTTCTTCTACAACTTTTGGAGCGATCCCGGGTGTATGGTTCGAGCTGTTAAATGCTTTTAAAGAACTGCTGGAATAGAGCCTGAGTAATACCGGCAGCATGTCTTTCATGGGCAGCTTATTGGTGTGCTCTATGATAGCGGCAGTTTTTAATGCCTCATCGTCCGGATTGCTGCCTATAACGCGCAGTACCGGATGATATTGATTTTTTTTGTAGTCCGTCAGTAATTTAATGACGGATATGCATGCGTTGACCGAGTCTTTATTGGTGATATCCGTGAACAGGATCATACTGTTGTTCTGAGACGGTCTGTTGAGCAAGTGTCTGTATCCCATATCATTCATGTAATCCACGTAACTGCCGTTTACCTCTTTTAATCTCTGTTGGAGCATGGTGAAGCCGGTTGTCATGGTCACATTGCCGCTGAAGATCATGGCGGGTACTTCTGTTACCGTGAATTTTTCAGCAAGCTCTTTCCCCTGTTTGCTGTTCGCATCTGCAAGATCAACCGTTGTTTTATAAAAGAAGTTGGCAAGGCTTTCCTTGATAAGGTTCGGGTTGTAAATATTGTTCCATCCGCCCGTCAACAGGGTGATGTGTACGTCTACCGGCGGTTTCAGTGTCTTGCAGTAGGAGAGCTTCGGTGTATCGGAACATGCGGTCCTTATGATATGCCCGGGCTGCATCGGGCCTTCGTAACGCCTGGAATTTATAAAGAGGGTAGGGCTCGCATTGATACCCAGTTTCTCCGTTGTGAGAAAATCTTCGTTCAGGATCTTTTCCGCCTGTCCCGATTGAACGAATGAATCTATTCCATTTTTATCGATGCCGTTGTCCTTGAGACATTTGTCCCTGTTCATGCTGCTGTTGTAACATGCAAGGTAGCTGTAGAATTTATTGTCGTACAGTTTCTGAATGGCTATCTGGTGAAGGTCCTCATCAAGCTCAGCCGGGCCGTGCAGACTCTCGAAAGTATTTACCCCCTGCCTGCTTACGATGTAATAGACATGGAGCTTCAGCTCGTTTTTAAAATTACCTATGAAACCGAGTATCTCATCCTCTGCCCTTATGCCAAAAGGACAGTGGCTCATAACGTACAGGCTCAGCTCCGGTCCCTGGTCCTTTGGTTTTGTGCAGGATAGCGCGGTTATGCCCATTGCCAAACATACAATAAATATCTTCCTCAGTATCTTATGCATTTTCAATTCTCCATCGTATCGATTTTCTTTTCTCTTTTATAGATAGCAACTTCATAGTCTTGTACATCGACCACATAGTGGTACTCGTCTATATAGATCTCATATATCTCCGGTTCATATGCCAGACTATCCGTCTCTTTATCAAAGGCCTTTTCTTCGATAAGATAATCCAGCATTTTCCTTATTTCAATAAAGCTTATATCTTCGTCCGTCAAAATATTGAATATTAAATTTTTATGTACAATGGGGTATACTTCCATAATGATTCCTCTTGTAAGGTAGCATTTGTGCGCTGTCAAGATAAAAACAATGCTTATATGTCTCATCGATAGTTCATGGGAAAAATAAAATCTGTGGTAGTGTTATTTGTGCTTGCAAAAGGATATTTTATAGGATAAGAGGAAGTACATTCGTTTCCATTTGCTGGATCCGAACCAAGTATCAGGCATTTTCAATATTTTGTATCTTTATGGTCCTATCGTCTAGAGGCCTAGGACGTTACCCTCTCAAGGCAAAAACGAGAGTTCAAATCTCTCTAGGACCATGATTTATCCCGTTAGAAATCCTAACGATTTT
>DAHXOM010000206.1 GCA_027364825.1 bacterium
TCAAAATTCAAGATTAAGAATTGAAAATGAAGAAACTCAAGATTCAAAATTCAAGATACTAAAATTCGACTCTCAATCTTGAATATTTAATTTTGAATGTTGAATCTTTTTCACTATTCAGATGTATATAAGAAAAGACGGTTACTACAGACTCGCAAAGCAGCAGGGGTATAGATCGCGGGCTTCCTTTAAGCTTATCCAGTTGAACGATTCCTATCATATCATACAGCACGGCAGCAGGGTACTCGATGTCGGCGCTGCACCCGGAGGCTGGATGCAGGTGATTCTTGATATGACCGGTAAAAACGGGAGTGTTGTAGGGATCGATATCCTCGATATTCCGGCAATCAATGCGCCAAACGCCATAACAATAAAAGGCGATATACAAGACCCTTCCCTGCGGCAGCAAGCCGTTGCCGTGACCAACGGCAAGTTTGATACGGTTGTGTCCGATATTTCCATCAACATTACGGGTAACGCATCCTCGGACAACTATAGGAACCTCGAGCTGGCTAAATTGCTGGTCTCCTATCTGCCCGAACTTTTAAAAAACAACGGTAATTTTCTTATAAAACTATTTTACAGCAATGAGCTGAAATCGTTTTTAAAGCAGGCCGGGCTGTATTTTAAGACGATTTATACAACCAAACCCCCGGCTTCAAGAAGCTCCTCATCGGAGCTTTATATGGTTGGAAAGGGATTTAAACCTGTCCATACCTCTCCGTTATCCGCTCCACGATAATCAATATGCTTGATCTTTTTATCAATATAGTTGATATAACCTTTGAGAGGTAAAATATGCTGAAAAAGATTGAGGCCATAATAAAACCGTTTAAGCTTGACGAGGTAAAGGAAGCACTCGGGGAAATAGGCATACAGGGGTTAACGGTAAGCGAGGTAAAGGGTTTTGGCAGACAAAAAGGACACACGGACCTTTACCGTGGCGCCGAGTACGTTGTAGATTTCCTGCCAAAAATAAAATTAGAGGTCGTCATCCCTGAAGAGCTTGTCAGCAAGGTCGTCGATGCAATCAAGCAAAGCGCAAAAACAGGCAAAATCGGCGATGGAAAGATCTTTGTTACACCCGTGGATGAGGCTGTCAGAATAAGAACCGGAGAAACCGGAGATAACGCTATATAATTTATGGAATGTTCTCTGGTCCCTTCAAGCGGGGAATTCAGGACCAAGCCATAAATATGATCATCGGCAAACATGGTATGAACCATGAGAAGGCCTGCTGTTTGCAGTTACCTTCGAATAGAAATGCATGAGATAATGCTGAATAGACAGGGAACACGGAAATTATCGGATAAATCGATTCCAACGGCCCGATTGTACTATGTATAAATTTCTATTGGCAATAATAGTTATCAGTCTTATTCCATCCGCCGGATACTGCAAATCTGCAAAGCGCCCGCCAAAAGAGCCTGTAAACAGTCAGTTAAAGGAAATCAAAAGGCATATAAAAGAAAAAAAAGAAGAAATTAAAATTTCAAAGCAAAAGGCCGCAGAAATACTCAATGAGATCGATGCGATGGATAAGCAGAACTCCAAAATCGAATCCAGAATAGGCGTGCTGAATACCGAAAAGTTGAACCTCATAAAAGAAATCAGCGATACTCAAAAAAAGATCACATCCCTGAACGCCGGCATAACGGCAAAAAAGAATATTATCGGCAAACGGTTGATCGCAAGCTTTAAATTGCAGCAAACCGGGTATCTGCAGCTCATGCTTGCTTCTGACTCTCCCGTTGATATGGAAAAGAGATACACCCTTATGGGTTATATTATTAAACATGATGAGCAGGAAGAGAATGATTATCTCTCGGAAAAAAAGTCCCTGGTCGAAGAACAAAAAAATTATACAGAACAAGAATCCCGGCTTGACACGGTGACTGCCAGTCTGAATAAGCAAAAAGCCGATCTTATGAAAGCAAGGATGCAAAAAACGAGGATGCTTGCAGACATACGATCCAGCACGCAGGCAACACGAAAAGTCCTTCAGGAACTGCAGGGCTCCGAGGAAAAGTTACAGCATACGTTGAAATCACTCGAGGCAGCCTCGGGTGTCAAAACGGGGTTTGCCTCAATGGAGGGTAAATTGCCGTTCCCGGTACACGGAAGAATAGAGAATATTTTCGGTAAAACAACGGACAGCGTTATCAATTCAAAAGGGGTTTTATTCGTCGTTCAACCGGACGCGCCTGTACAGGCAGTCTACCCGGGCATGGTGGTGTGGTCTGAGTGGCTGAAAGGCTATGGGAATACCATAATCCTTGATCACGGGGACAGGTATTTTACCATATACGCACATGTGGGAGACACCGATGCAAAGGTCGGGGAGGATGTTAAAGCCGGTCAATCGATAGGCAAAGTAGGAGATGCCGGACTCGGCAGGGACAGGACCCTTTACTTCGAGATACGGCACGGAGAGAGGCCTCTTAATCCCGGGGAGTGGTTACAGAGAAGATGAATAATCCATACACCTATGCACGGATCTCCCTGAAAGGTCTGGTGCATAACTTAGCCGCAATACGAAAGAACATCCGGAGGGGTACCGCTGTTATGGCGGTCGTGAAATCGGATGCCTACGGCCACGGCATCGTTCCTGTCTCAAGGACGCTTGAAAAGGCGGGCATTGACGGGTTTGGCGTGGCGTTTGTTCAGGAAGGGATGGTGCTCAGGGAGGCAGGTATAACTTCTCCAATCTATGTCCTTTCGGGTTTTCAGCGCGGAGAAGAAGACATGCTGGTTGCCCATAACCTTGTGCCGTTGGTTTACTGCACGGAACAGGTTGAACTGCTTGACAGGGTATTCAGAAAAAGGAACCGGCCTGTAAGCATACATCTGAAGATTGATACCGGTATGGGCAGGCTGGGATTTTTATACGACGATACCGGTACCATGAACAGGGTTCTGCAGAAAGCAAAAAAATTGAATATTGCCGGGGTTGCAACCCATGTGTCCGATCCGCATGATTCGGCATATTTTACCAACATCCAGCTAACGAGGTTTAAAAAAGTAAAAGGGTTCCTTGAATCAGGATTGTCGAAGAGGCTGACTTCGCATGCGGCGAACACGGATACCTTTTTCAATTATCCCGATAGTTCTTTTGACATGGTACGGGCCGGAATAAGTTTATACGGCTATGGTCAGAAAGGCTTAACGCCGGTCATGCAAGTTTTCTCAAGATTAATCTCCGTTAAAACCCTCAAAAAAGGGTACGGTGTCAGTTACGGGAGAACGTACAGGCTGAAAAAAGATACCAGGGTAGGGGTTGTACCCG
Source organism: bacterium (assembly GCA_027364825.1). GTDB lineage: Bacteria > JAMCPX01 > JAMCPX01 > JAMCPX01 > JAMCPX01 > JAJYLM01. Next base: position 3,287 of record DAHXOM010000206.1, read on the forward strand.
TCGGATATGCTGATGGATATTCCCGCATGCTTTCCAATAAAGGGTTTGTTGGCATAAACGGTAAAAAGGTATACATCCTTGGAAGGATTACCATGAACCATATCATGATAGATATTAATAGCGTACCTGCCCATGTTGGTGATAACGTGCTGATCATGGGTAACGACGGTACAATGTACATAGGTGCGGATCAAATTGCATCGCTTGCTTCAACGATAAGTTATGAGTTATTGTGCAGTATGGGTTCAAGCCTCAGAAGGATATACGAATAGGATGAAATTCAGGCCGATGGCAATATTTGAATATATAGGCGCAAGATTTACCGTGCTCATGGAAGAGCTGGGCGGCATATTTTCAACATTCCTTCAGTCTATCGGTCTTTTGTTTGTCCCTCCCTTCAGGCTGAAGCTGTTTTTCAAGCAGATGGAATTTATCGGTGTCGAGTCGAGCTTCATCGTACTGCTTACCGGCGCATTTACCGGAATGGTGTTCGCACTCCAGACATCGTACGCATTCAGGCTGTTTGGTGCGGAAAACCTGATAGGACCGTCCGTGGCACTGTCCCTTGCACGGGAGCTCGGTCCTGTCCTTACGGGGCTCATGGTAACCGGGAGGGTAGGCTCTGCAATGGCGGCAGAACTTGGGACCATGAGGGTTACAGAACAGATAGACGCACTTTCCACCATGAGCATAAACCCTGTCCAGTATCTCATAACCCCGCGGGTGTTATCATCGATCATCATGCTCCCGATGCTGACGGTGCTTTTTGATTTTATCGGTATCATCGGGAGTTATTTTATGGCCGTTTTCCTTCTCGGTATAAACGGTAACCGTTTTATCAGCGATACCATTTATATGGTGGATCTCAAGGACGTATACGTCGGCCTTTTAAAGGCAGCGGTTTTTGGAGCAATTATAGCTGTTGTCGGCTGCTATGAAGGATATTTTGCCCAGAAAGGCGCTGAAGGTGTGGGCAAAGCAGCTACTCAGGCTGTTGTTATTTCCTCGGTATCCATATTGATAGCGGATTATTTTTTGACAGCACTCTTGTTTTAATTATGCGAATAGATATTAAAGGACTTAGAAAATCATTCGGTAACAATGTCGTGCTCGACGGAATAGACCTTACCATAGAGGACGGCAAAACAACCGTCATTGTCGGCCAGACCGGGTGCGGCAAGAGTGTGCTTATCAAGCACATCATAGGCCTGTTAAAACCGGACAGCGGGCAGATTGTTGTTAACGGTGTCGATATAACAGGATTAAAACACAGTGAGTTTACCGGCATACTGAAAAATTTCGGTGTTTTGTTTCAAAGCTCGGCATTGTTCGATTCCATGACTGTCGGTGAGAATGTGGCCTTTCCTCTTCAGGAACATACCGGCCTGTCACCGGCAAAAGTAATGGATATTGTAAAAGAAAAGCTTGCAATAGTGGGGCTGAAAGGCGTTGAGCGTCTCTATCCGTCAGAATTGAGCGGCGGGATGAAAAAACGTGTCGGCCTTGCACGGGCAATAGCCCTTGATCCGAAGGTGCTTATCTTTGACGAACCTACAACAGGTCTTGATCCGGTCATGAGCGATACCATAGACAACCTTATCATGAATACCCAGAAGCATCTTGGAGTGACCAGTATCGTGATAAGCCATGATATAGCGGGTACATTCAAGATAGCCCACTGGATAGCAATGCTTTACAAAGGCAAAGTTGTTTTATATGGTAGTCCTGATGATTTCAGAAACACAAAAGATCCGATTGTCAGGCAATTTCTTGAGCGAAGGGCTGAAGGTCCCCTCCAGGTAGAGGCTTAGTATGAATAAAGGTATTTCAACAAACGCCAAGGTCGGAATATTTGTGGCTGTCGTGCTTTTGCTTCTCTTCTGGATCACGTTCAAGATAAGCAGCGGAACGATATTCGGGAGACTTCAGGGATACACGCTGACCACGGTATTCGATAATGCACAGGGACTGAACACAAAGACCGGGGTTTTTATCGCCGGAATCAAAATGGGCTACGTTGAAGCTATAAAGCTGCACAATGATAAAGCGCTTGTTACGTTACGAATAATGCCCGGCGTTGTCATAGAACAAAATGCTAAGGCGGTCATAAGAACCAAGGGATTGCTTGGAGAGAAATACATAGAGATTGTACCCGGGAAGCAACAAGCCGAGGCACTGAAGCCCGGGGAGCAGATTATTTTTACAGAGTCTCCTCCGGATCTCGAAGAACTCATGAACAAGCTGAACGGTATTGCCACGGATGTAAAATCCGTAACCCAGAGTCTCAACGATATATTCGGGGGTTCACAGGGTGAAAAAAATATCAGGGGCATGTTCGATAACCTCAACACAACCATCACCCACATGGATCGCCTTATAACAAGTACCAATAAAAATCTTAACAGGACATTTGATTCGGTCAATACCTTTGCAAAGGCCCTGAAAGAACAGGGACCCGATATCCTGACAAACCTCGCACAGATCTCGGAAGAACTCCATGCCATTATCGCCGAGAACAAACAATCCGTAAACAGAACAATGGAAAACATTAACCAGGCAAGCGAAAAGCTGGATAAGACGCTCGCAAACCTTGAGGTGATAACGAATAACCTTAAGGAAGGAAAAGGTGCCATAGGAAAACTTCTCACCGATAAAAAGACGGAGGATCAGGTTACAAAGGCTATCAGCGGGCTGAGTACCATGGTCGGCGGCACATCAAGATTCAGGACCATTATCAGTTATCGCGGTGAGTATCAATTCGCCTATCATAATGTCAAGAGCTACCTTGATCTAAGACTCCAGCCTTCATGGGACAAATATTACCTGATTGGCATCGTAGACGACCCCGGAGGATACTCTTCCACGTCAACAACATACACAACGGTAAAGAACATCAATACCGGCACGGTACAGCAAACAGAAACCGTGAACAATAATATATCGAATCAGCTCAAGCTCGATGCGGAGATTGCGAAACGCATCTCATACTTCACATTCCGCGGCGGCATCATAGAATCAAGCGGCGGTATCGGTGTTGATATAAACGCACCGAATGACTATGCGCAGTTGAGTGTTGAGATGTTTAATTTCAACGAGAAACCATACCCGGAATTAAAAGCCATGCTGAGTATATCCATATTAAGATACTTCCTCCTTTCAGGGGGTATGACGGACATAGCGAACAAGGATGTCAGGACGTGGTTTATGGGGGTAGGTTTGAAGTTTGACGATCAGGATCTGAAGAACATATTCGGACTTGCTGCAAGTACGACCTATGTAAATACAAAATCAGCCGGCCCGGACGCAGGCATGCTCACCGTGAATTTCTTTTTCTTTCCCTCCCTTGGCGGGAGGGATGAAAGGGAGGGTGATGAATTCAATGTCGTGTTTTGACTTTAAAATGCTTTAAAATTTGAATTTTTAATGGAGGTTTCTATGGCAAAAATAGGAGATGTATTGGCGCTGGAGATACTGGATTCCCGCGGCAATCCGACAGTAGAGGTAACGCTGAAGCTTGAGAACGGCATCTTTGCAACGGCAAAGGTCCCGTCGTGGGCATCAACCGGAGAGAGAGAGGCCCTCGAACTTCGTGACGGCGATAAGAAACGCTATCAGGGCAAGGGTGTTTTAAAGGTCATCAATAATATCATGAACATCATAAAACCAGCCATAAAAGGCATGGACCCTTTTGACCAGAGGGCCATAGATAAAAAGCTCATAGAGCTTGACGGCACCGGGACAAAGTCAAGGCTCGGGGCAAATGCAATACTTGCCGTATCCCTCGCTGCCGCACATGTCAGTGCAAAGGCGCTGAACATGCCGTTGTACAAGTATGTGGGTGGCGTTGATACGCCTTTAATGCCCGTTCCTATGCTGAACGTGCTCAACGGCGGCAAGCATGCGGATACCAATGTGGATTTTCAGGAATACATGATAGTGCCTGCAGGACTTAAATCATTTAAAGAGGCATTAAGGGCATCCGTGGAGGTCTATCATACGTTGAAATCGATCCTCAAGGAAAAATCCCTGGCAACCTCAATCGGGGATGAAGGCGGGTTTGCTCCAAACCTTAAAAATAATGAAGAACCTTTGCAGCTGCTTTTCAAGGCGATTGAAAAAGCAGGCTACAAGCCGGGTAAAGATATCTACCTTGCCATAGACCCTGCCTCCAGCGAATTCTACAGCAACGGCAAATACAACCTGAAGGATGAAGGCAGAAAGCTCAGTTCAGGACAGATGGTCGATCTTTATGAGAGCCTTGCAAAGGCTTATCCGCTTGTCAGTATTGAAGACGGACTTGCCGAAAATGATTGGGACGGCTGGGTCCTGTTAAAGGAAAGACTCGGTTCAAAGGTCCAGCTTGTTGCAGACGACCTTACGGTCACGAATACAAAATACGTACAAAAGGCACTGGACATGGATGCAGCGAACTCCGTCCTGATCAAGCTGAACCAGATCGGAACACTTACCGAGACCATGGAGGCGATACGGATGGTGAGGTCGCACGGCTGGACAGCGGTTGTGTCCCACCGTTCCGGTGAAACGGACGATACAACCATATCGGACCTGGCGGTGGCTGCGAATACCGGTTTCATAAAGACAGGTGCACCTGCACGGGGAGAGCGCGTTGCAAAGTATAACCGGCTGCTGGAGATCGAATACGAGCTCGGCAAACGGGCGGTATATCCCGGCATGCAGGCATTCGTAAGTATTCAATAATCAATGAGGAGATAAAGATGGCCAAGGGAACGGATAGATTCAGACTCGACGGTAAGGTTGCACTCATAACAGGTGCAAGCAGGGGGATCGGCGAAGGGATTGCAGAGGCATTTGCATCGGCCGGGGCAAAGATTATATTGTCCAGCAGGAAACAGGCTGATCTTGAAAAAGTCGCCGAAAAGATCAAGGCCTCGGGCGGCGACGCCTATGTTGTTGCAGCACATGCCGGTAAGATCGACGACCTTAAGATGCTTGTCCAGAAGTCCGTGGAGCACTACGGACGTATCGACATCCTGGTAAACAACGCGGGCACGAACCCGGCTTTCGGTCCTATCCTGAATGTCGATGAAAAGATATGGGACAAAGTATTCGAGATAAACCTCCGCGGGTTTTTCTTCCTCAGTAAAGAAGTCTCTTCGATCATGTCGGACAAGGGCGGCGGCGTGATCATCAATATGGCGTCTGTTGCAGGTATCAAACCGGGCATGGGACTCGGTGCTTACAGTGTGAGCAAGGCAGGTGTCATTATGATGACAAGGGTGCTTGCACAGGAATGGACCGGCATGAACATACGGGTAAATGCCATTGCCCCGGGTGTTATCAAGACGAAATTCGCCGAGGCGCTGTACAGCAGTCCCGAACTCACGGAAGAAATAATGCGCGGTATCTCGATCAAGAGGCTCGGAGAGCCGGAGGACATTGTCGGAGCGGCACTCTTCCTTGCGTCGGACGCATCTTCTTATGTTACCGGTCAGACCATTGTTGTCGACGGCGGCGGTATCATGCTTTGATCTTTATTTCCAAAAACCTGTTGAATTATTTTGATTAAGGCATTATCCTTCTTCTATGAGAAAACAAATTTTATTACTGATATGCGCACTATCGATTGCCGGGTGTGCACACATGCCTGCAAAACCCGCAGCAATGGATACCGGCGAACCTTCCCCGGGTATGAACCGGTGCTCGGGCCCGAAGCAATGTGCAGAAATGCACTTTATGCTGTCGGATTTAAAGCTCCATGACGGTAATATCGACGGTGCAATAGAGGAGCTCCAAGAGGCGGTTAAATACGATCCATCGTCCCGGTATCTGTACCTCTTGTTCGCAAGACTCTATATACAGAAACAATCTTATAAACAGGCCCTTGCGTACACTGAAAAAGCATTGAATATCGATAAGACGTACATCCAGGCCCTGTACACAAAGGCGGAGATACTCTCGGATACAGGGGACACGAAACAGGCTGTCGATATACTGAAACAGATAGTGAGACTTTCACCCGACTCGGAGGACGCATACATTACGCTCGCACTTACCCAGTACCATGCAGACGACACAGCCGGTGCGAAGGATACCCTGAAAGACATGAGCGTGCATGTCCCGTCATCTCCCTACCCGTATTATTATCTTGCAAAGATAGCAGTCGATGAGAAGAATTATAAAGAGGCCATCGTGTATTACAACAAGGCGTTTAAAACAGCCCCTGATTTTTACACCGCGCTGTATGAGGAGGCGGATGTATACGCCTACATGAAAGATTATAATAAGGCAATAGCGGTATACAGAAGTATACTTGCGGGGAACCCGGATGAGTACAGCTTGTATGAAAAAATGGGAGACATCTCCTTAACCGCCAAAAGGTATACAGATGCACTTGATAGTTACAAAAAGGCGGAAACGTACATACCTTCCCTGGTACTGCAGCTCAAGATAGGCATGGTCTACGTCGAGTTGCAGCAATTCAACCCTGCAGAGGCGACCTTCAAGTCCATCATAGAATCAAATCCTTCGTTCTACAGGGCTTATTACTATTACGGCCTGCTGCTTGCAGAAAATAAGAAATACGACAAGGCAATAGAAATCCTGAACAAGGTGCCCCAGGATAACGAGATGTATACCGGTTCGATAGAAGAGATCGCCATTATTCACAGCCAGCAGAACGACAACAAGGAAGCAGAAAAGATACTTTTCCCTGTTGTTCAGAAATATCCGACCGTGGAACATTACAATCTTTATGCCTCATTTTTTGCCCAGGACAAGGATTACAAACAGGCCATCGATATATTGAACAAGGCATTGAATAAATTTACGGACAGTCAGGCCCTTTTATACCACCTTGGTGTCCTCTACGATCAGTCCGGTGATTCAGCAAATGCAATCAGTGTCATGAAACAGATATTGAAAATCAATCAAAAGAGTGCGGATGCACTGAACTATATCGGGTATACCTACGCAGACAAAGGCATAAAGCTCGATACCGCCGAAACCATGATCAAAGAGGCTTTAAAAATAAGACCGGATGACGGCTATATAACCGACAGTCTCGGCTGGGTCTATTACAAAAAAGGCCTTTTAAAAAAGGCCATTGTTACCTTAACAAAGGCTGTGAAGCTTTCAAAAGACGATCCACAGATACTCGAGCATCTCGGGGACGCTTATCTGAAGGCTGGAAACAGGGCATCTGCCGTTAAAACATACAGGATGGCTATAGGGAGTAAACAACTGACGGACGAGAAACTGAAAAAGAAATTACAGGGAAAGCTGCTGAAGCTTGGAGCGAAGTAAGATATTGGTAAATAACCTTACGGAGGACGTAAAAATCGTTTATATTGTTATAGGGGCGATTCGGTGAATCGCCCTGTTTTATGGTTCGCTCAAAAATGTATTTCATTGTTCGGGTTAATGATTATCGTAGAACTCGTTTTGATCTCAGGATGTACCTACACATTAAAACCGGCAGGATACGGCACCATGCCCGCACTCCTGGATGCCATGGACAAAAACACCCCCCCCATCAACAGCATGAAGCCACTCGCATCGGTAAGTATAAAGGTCAATAACAGCGGCGGTGAATTCCCGGAAGGTATCATCATGAGCAACCGGGCAATGCGCCTTGAAACACTGAATATATTCTATCAGCCGACGCTCATTATCGTTTATAATGAGATGGTTGCAGTCATGGATGTTGGTACCGGTGCATGCAGTGTATCTTCATCAAGCTTGCTGCAGCACTACACGCATATGGATGTTGACCCGGCGATCTTTGAGAAGCTTATAACAGCCAGGCTTATCGGTAAGCCCGAAAGAATGGTTTCTACAGACAGAGGCAGTATGCTGCAGGGAAGGACGGAGCAGGGAGACTGGTCTTCGGAGCTCAATGACGATCTATCTCTTCTCTCAACAACCATCGGATACAGAAACGGAGGTGCCGTGACCTGCTCGTATAAAGAGTACCGTACGGTTGATGGTGTGCGGTTACCGATGCGTGTTACCTGCACGTGGGGAGCAAACAGACTCGCCATTCATTATAGACAGGCAGGGATCAACGTCCCGGTTGATCCGTCGCTGATGGATACGCACAGGCTGTGCGGTTATGAGTAACACACGGCCGACAACACGCCTGGTATTTATTCTTTTTGTTGTTCTCGGCGGATGTAATTTCAGAAAGTTCGAGAGTCTGCCGAAGAACATGCTTGTTACCGCCGTGACATCGGATCCGAAAACATTCAACCCAATCCTTGCAAACGAAACAAGCTCAACAGACGTGCTTGACCCCGTGTTCGCGGGTCTGACGCGGCTGAACCCTTACACGTTTCAGGTAGAGCCTGAACTGGCGCAATCGTGGACCATAAGCAGTGATAAAAGGGTAATAACAATGCGGCTCAGAAAGGACGTTTATTTCAGCGACGGCAAGCCGTTCTCCGCGAACGACGTGGTCTTTACCTTTCAGGTAATCTACTCGCCTGAGGTACTCTCCTCGTACCGTGATCTCTTTACCATAAACGGCAAACAGATTAAGGTAGAAAAGGTAGACGATCACACGGTACGGTTTATTTTGCCGGTACCGTTTTATCCGTTTTTGGAATCATTAAGCATTCCGGTCTTACCCGAACACATCCTGCAGAGGCCTTTATTCGAAAACCTGTTCGAGAGAACCTGGAACATCATTACGCCTCCGGCACAGATCGTCGGACTCGGTCCCTACACGATCACATCGTACGTACCGAGCCAGTATATCCTGTTAAAGGCAAACCCGTTCTATTACGGGAAAGATGATGCAGGGGCACATCTGCCGTATATACGGAACCGCGCGATGCTTATTGTCCAGAACCAGGACGCACAGTATGTGAAATTCATCTCAGGGGAGACGGACGTTTATAACCCGAGGCCCCAGGAGATTGCATCCCTCGAGTCCATGAGTAAAAAGAGACATTTCACGGTCAGGAACATCGGACTTGATACCGGCATCATGTTTGTGTCATTCAACAGGAATCCGCGTCATTACCTGAAGAATGGAAAGGTAAATCCAAAGTACCGGTGGTTTACCAACCTCGATTTCCTCAAGGCGGTTGCCCACAGCATCGATAAGCAGGCGATCATCGATGATGTATACAGGGGCTATGGTGAGCCTGCGGTATCCTTTATACCGCGCAATGTCCCGGTGTATCACCTCACGATGCACGATTACACCTATAACCTTACCGAGGCAAGGGCATTGCTGAAGGACGGAGGTTTTCACTGGAAAGACGGTAAACTGTACGATCATGACAACAATAGGGTTGAGTTCGATTTTTTTACAAATTCAGGCAATGAACAGAGGGAGCGCATAGCAGCCATTCTGCTCACCGACCTTACTGCGCTCGGTATGAAGGTAAACTACAAACCCCTTGACTTCAATACGCTGGTAGAAAAACTGACGACGAACTACGACTGGGACTGTGTACTCATAGCGCTTACGGGCGGTTACGAACCGTACAACGGGGCGAATGTTTTGCTGTCGAGCGGCATGCTCCACATCTGGGATCCGGCCGAGAAGACACCCGCAACAAAGTGGGAGGCCGAGGTTGACAGTCTCATGGTGAAAGGTGCGGAGGAATACGACATAAAGAAAAGGGCACTCTATTATAAAAAGATGCAGCAGATCCTTCACGATGAATTACCGCTCATACCCCTTGTCAGACAGGAAGATTTTGTGGCATATACAGACAGGCTTGAGAACTACAGGCCTACGGTGTTCGGAAATTACAGACCCGAGATGATGAGGTTGAAACAATGATAAAAATTTACGATTCGCACGCGCACCTGAATTCCGAAGACTTCGATAAAGACCGGGAAGATGTTATAGGACGTGCGTTCGATACGGGCACGGAATTCATAATCAACATAGGC
>DAHXOM010000207.1 GCA_027364825.1 bacterium
AATCACAGTCTTTGTTCGGGCAGGCGATCCCAACCCCGTCTTTCTGGGTGTACCTCTCTATAAGATATTTTGATCCGCATTTCGGGCATACCCTGTTCACCGGTTTGTTCCAGGAAACAAAATGACACTTCGGATAATTGGCGCATCCATAAAACAGCCTGCCTTTTTTCGTTGAACGCTCTGCAACATCACCGCCGCACTCCGGACATTTAACATCGATTGCATAGGGCTTCGTGTTCTTGCATTTCGGGTAGTTTTCGCACGCGAGGAACCGGGCGCCGGACCGTGTCCGTTTTATCAGCATTGCCCCGCCGCACAACTCACATTTTAAATCCGACTTCTCGTTCTCGATCACGGTTATCTTGCCGTTCTCTTCCCTCTTGAAGTTCTTTGTGTTTTTGCATTCAGGATAATTGGAACACGCAAGGAACATGCCGTTGCGTCCCCATTTTATGACCATGGGCGAACCGCACTTCTCGCATTTGATGTCCGTTTTTTCCTCGGTTGCCTTCATGTTCTTCATCTGCTTGCCTGCCTGTTTCAGCAGCTGTTCGAATGTTTTGTAGAATGCCTTGAGCAGTTCGATATAGTTGGTGCTGCCCTCTTCCACATTGTCCAATTTATCCTCCATATCGGCGGTGAATCCTATATCCATGATCTGCGGAAAATTCTTTATCAGCATATCGGTAACGATATTACCAAGCTCTGTGGGCTGAAACCTTCCCTCGTCCTTCAGAACATACCCTCTCTGCTGGATGGTAAACAGGATGGTCGCGTATGTAGAAGGCCTGCCGATACCCTTTTCCTCCAGTTCCTTTACCAGGGACGCCTCCGTATACCGGGGAGGCGGTTCTGTAAAATGCTGGTGGGGTAGTATGTCTTTTAATTGCAGAGGGTCTTTATCGCCCAGTTTCGGCAGCAGGGACTCTTCCCGCTGTTCTTCATAAACCCTGAGATACCCGTCGAACAGAAGCGTCGAACCCGTTGCCCTGAACAGGAACCTGCCGCCTGCTATCTGGACAACCATCTGCCGGAACACCGCAGGGGTCATCTGGCATGCAACAAACCTTTCCCAGATCAGCCGGTAGAGAGCGTACTCCTGGTCGGACAGGTATTTCTTTACCTTGTCCGGCGGCAGGTCAAACCTCGTGGGCCTGACAGCCTCGTGCGCATCCTGGGCTGATTTTTTATTTTTGTACACATTCGGAGACTGCGGCAGATAGTCTTTCCCATAGACGCTGTTGATATAGCCCCTGACATTCGATAATGCCTCATCCGCTATCCTCACGGAGTCTGTTCTCATATAGGTTATCAGCGCTGTATGGCCTTCCTTGCCGAGCTCGACGCCTTCGTACAGCTTCTGCGCAGTCTTCATGGTCCTGTCTGCCGTAAACCGCAGGCGCTTGATCGCCTCCTGCTGGAGTGTGCTGGTAATGAACGGGGGCACCGGATAGGACTTCCTTTCCTTTTGTTCTATGCCGGTAACGGCATATTTTTGTCTTTTTATCTCTTCTGCAAGGGAGCGGGCAGTATCGCCGTTGTTGATATCTACGGCCTTGTTATCGATATTAAAAAGCTTTGCCTCGAAAATATCCTTGCCGGGCGTTATGAATTCACCTTCGATTGACCAGTACTCCTGCGGAACAAATGCTTCCCGTTCCTTTTCACGGTCGCACACAAGCCTCACTGCAACGGACTGGACCCTGCCTGCACTCAGTCCCCTGCGTACCTTATCCCAGAGCAAAGGGCTTATCTGGTAGCCCACGAGCCTGTCCAGTATGCGCCGGGCAAGGTAGGAATCATACATCTTCTCGTTGAGCTTGCCGTGATTTTTTATCCCTTCAAGTACCGCCTGTTTTGTGATCTCGTTAAACATGCCCCTGTATATTTTCACCTTCGCATTTATATTTTTAATCTCATCCGCGATGTGCCATGCGATTGCCTCTCCTTCTCTATCGGGATCCGGTGCAAGATATACGGTACTGGCATTTTTTGCGGCCTTTTTAATGGCAGATATAACCTTGAGCTTGGTTTTGAGCAGTTCATACTCTGCAGCAAATGTTTTTGTATCAACGCCAAGCTTTGACTTGGGCAGGTCCTTGATGTGCCCCATGGAAGCGACAACCTCATAGTTGCTGTCCAAAAACTTTTTGATAGTCTTTGTTTTGGCAGGTGATTCTACGACAATAAGATATTTTTCTCCGTGTTTTTCGTTCGGCATGTTCACTCCATTTTTATAAATCTTTTTCCCGGCAATTGTTTTACAACGCCGTTCAGTTCCATTTCAGTAAGAATACTCATTACTTTCCCTGTGTCAAATTTTGACCTTATGATTATGGTATCAAGATCAACCGGTTCTGCAGGGGACAGTACCGAGAGGATGCTGAGGTGCGATTCCGTCATCTCTGTCCTGCTGCTTTTTTTTGACGGCAGAAGTGTCTTTATCTCCGCTAAAAAGCTGTCTATGGAATCCACCATAGCACACCCGTGTTTTATGAGCCTGTTTGTGCCCTGGCTCATCATTGAATAGATCTGCCCGGGTACGGCAAACACGTCCCTGCCCTGGTCAAGCGCGTGTGATACCGTGATCATGGTACCGCTGTTCAAAGACGCCTCGGTAACGACCACGGCAAGGGACAGCCCGCTGATGATGCGGTTGCGCTCCGGGAAGTTTACGTCCAGCGGCGGTGTATCCATGGGGTATTCACTCAGGATCAGGCCGTGCTCTGCTATATCATGTGCAAGCTGTTTGTTCCCGGACGGGTATATCCTGTTTATGCCGGTCCCCCAAACGCTCACGGTACTGCCCGCGTGTGCTATCGCCGTTTTGTGGGCTACCGAATCTATACCCTTTGCCATGCCGCTTACAATGGTAACCCCTTCTTTGACCAGTGCCAGGGCAATTTCCGCGGTAACCTCTTCCCCGTACGGCGAAGGGAACCTCGTACCGACGATGGCAATGCATGGGGATCGCAACGGCGCATCAAGCTGGCCCCGGGCATACAAAAAAGGCGGGGGATCGTTTATCTGCTTTAAAAGCGGCGGGTAATGCCTGTCAGACAGGGTAATTATGTCTATGCCCTCTTGCTGTATCCTTTTGAAGGCTTCCTCTGCCTTATCTATCCCGTCAAACCGTTTGATCCTGTTGACAACAGACTCCGATATGCCTTCCACCTGGATCAATTCATCGTAAGGTGCAGAAAATACCCTTCCGGGTGTATCGAATGATGCTATGAGTCTTTTATAGAAGACATTCCCGATACCTTCCACCTGTTTCAGCGCTATCCAGGGAAGGAGTTCATCCTTTTTATTTATATCTAAAGACATCGTTCATGCACTTTATACCGAGTTGGCTGAAATCATCAAGTAAAAATTAGCCGGGCTTCGGCGCTTGAGCGGCATACATTGAAAATACACTCGTGATGTGTTAATTTTTATCTTGAAATGGAATATATCGATGCTTTCAATACCTATCTCAGTGTGGAGAAAGGCGCATCTGTTAATACGATTGATGCCTACCTTTCGGATCTGAAACAATTCTCGGCATTTTTAAACAACCTTCATCCCGGGCAATCGCTTGAATCCGCAGGTATGCTCGAGATCAGGAGCTTCGTTGCTTCCCTTTTGAAAACAGACAAGAAAAGTTCTGTGGGAAGAAAGCTTGCCGCATTAAAAACATTCTACAAGTTTTTATTGAGAGAGCATAGTATCGAGATGAATCCTGCTGAACTCATAGCTATACCGAAAAAGGATAAACTGCTGCCGGGGTTCCTTAATGTTGACGAGGCCTTCGGTTTGATCGAACAGCCCGAAGGCGATACGTTTCTATCTCTGAGGGACAGGACCATGCTTGAACTATTTTATGCAAGCGGCTTGCGAGTTTCAGAGCTTGTAGGACTGGATATTGAGAATATTGACATTAATATAGGCTATGTACGAGTTATCGGAAAGGGCAGAAAAGAACGTGTTGTTCCTGTTAATAAAAAGGCCGCCGAAATTATAGGGCATTATCTAAAAGAACGAACGGTTTTTTTACAAGGAAGAGCCGAAACTGGTGCTTTGTTTGTAAACAAGTACGGAAAACGGATCACGCGAAGGGCTGTGGGCATGATTGTAAGAAAGTATATGTTGAAATCAGGTATAAACAAACACATAAGCCCGCATTCTTTACGGCATACCTTTGCTACACACCTGCTTGATGCCGGTGCGGACTTAAGGTTTATACAGGAGCTGCTTGGTCATTCAAGCATTTCGACAACACAGGTATACACGCATACAAGTATGGACAGGCTTATGAAGGTTTATGATGATGCGCATCCACGGGCAAGGAAGAAGGAGTGAGGGAAAGTAGCGAGGGGTGAGGAATGAGGAAAGAACAGAAAAGAACAAGAGAAACGAGAAATGAGCAGAATAGAAAAAGGAGAGAGTATGTTTCACGGAATAACAATTATTAGTGTACGGCATAATGGAAAGGTTGTTATGGCAGGCGATGGCCAGGTAACGATGGGCGACACCATCATGAAACACACCGCAAAAAAGGTACGAAGGCTTTATAACGATACCGTGCTGGTCGGTTTTGCGGG
>DAHXOM010000195.1 GCA_027364825.1 bacterium
TAAAGTGGTCGAGTCACCCAAGCGGGGCTTGGGTAGGGGAATTTGTTTTTTCGGGTTATACTTTTTTTAATCTTATATGTGCTGCCAGTGCATGGGCATCGAGGCCTTCCACCCTGCCGATTTCCCCGGCATACGGTGCAAGCCTTGCAAAGCCGTTCCTTTGTACCTCGAGCAGTGTTGTCCTCTTCATAAAGTCGTACACGCCGAGCCCGGAAGAGAACCGTGCAGCACCCATGGTGGGGAGAACATGGTCAGGACCTGCCACATAATCGCCGAGTACCTCGGGCGTGTATGCACCGAGGAACACCGCACCCGCATGCCTGACGAGTTTCAGATATCCCTGCGGGTTTTTTACCGCGAGCTCAAGGTGCTCCGGAGCAATCAAATTGGCTATGTCCATGGCCTTCTTTGCCGTGTTCGCAACAACGGCAAACCCATAGTTCTTCAGGCTCTTCCCGATAGTGCTCTTCCTTTTCATGGATCCGATGAATGCGAGTATCTGTTTGTCCACCTTTTGGATATAGGCCTTATCCGGTGCGATCAAAACGCTCATTGCCTGTTCGTCGTGTTCTGCCTGGGCCATCAGGTCTGCTGCTATGAAGGACGGGTTGACTGACCCGTCTGCAACAACGACCACCTCGCTCGGACCTGCCACCATATCGATACCCACGTCCCCGTACACGAGCTTCTTCGCAAGGGTGACGTACCTGTTGCCCGGGCCGACGATCTTGTCTACCTTATCGATACTCCGGGTACCGTAGGCAAGGGCTGCTATTGCATGGGCACCGCCCATGGAAAGTATCTTTGTAACGCCGAGCATGCCCGCGACTGCAAGCACGTGATAATCCGTGGACGGTGTAGCTACGGTTATATCTTTTACCCCTGCAATCATCGCCGGGACCGCGTTCATGATGACGGACGACGGGTACGACGCACTGCCGCCGGGCACGTACAGGCCCACGCGCTCCACCGGCGTAAAAAATTCGCCGTACGAGATGCCGCTGCTTTCCCTGAGCTTCCAGGGTGCAATATGCTTTTTCTCCTGTTCATGGAACGCAGAGACCCTTTTTATGGCGAAACCGAATGCCTCTTTTTCACGGCGGCCAAGACGGTTTACAGCCGCCTTTATTTCTTTCTGACCCACCGCTAAATCTTTTGAGTCGATATGATCGTACAGTTTCCGGAACCTGAAGAGTGCCGGATCCCCGTGCTTCTTCACCTCTTCTATGATCCTGCGCACCGGCTCATAGATATCACGGAAAGAGCCCTTCCTTTTTAAAAGGACCGCTCCGATAGAGGACGTGCCGATAACCTTTATCATACGGCCCTCTTGAGCCTTGATATGATTTTGTTCATGTCTTTTTGCTTTGTTCTCAGAGAAGCCTTATTGACGACGAGCCGTGCGGATGATTGCATAATGACCTCCAGTTCTTCGAGACCGTTTGCCTTCAGGGTCTCCCCGGATGAAACTAGATCGACGATGAGGTCCGAGATACCGAAGAGCGGTGCAAGTTCGATGGCGCCGTAGAGTTTTATGACCTCCGCCTGAAAGCCCTTCTTCTTGAAATATTCCGAAGCGAGATACGGGTATTTTGTTGCGACCCGTATGCCGGAAAGGTCCGGTTTCTCCATGACCCTGCTGTTCTTCGCACCGGCAACGGAAAGCCTGCACCTGCCGAAATCAAGCGCAAGGGCAGTGATAACGTCCCTGTTTTGCTCTTTCACAAGGTCGTAGCCTACAATACCGATGTCAACGGCACCGTACTCCACGTACGTCAGCAGGTCGACGGCGCGTATGACAATGGCCTCTGCATTGCCGTCCGGCGCTGCAAACCTCAGCTTCCTCGATTTGTTGAGTGCCGATGAGAAATCGAGCCCGCTCTTTTTCAGAGCTGCAATGGATTCTTCGAGCATCCTGCCCTTGGGCAGTCCTATCTTTATCGTCATACCTTCACCCTCTCAATCTTTGCACCAATCTTTGACAACTTTTTTTCCATGACCTCATACCCCCTGTCAAGGTGATAGATCCTTGATACCTCGGTAACCTTGTCCGCCATAAGCCCTGCGATGACGAGCGATGCGCTTGCCCGCAGGTCTGTTGCCATAATCTGTGCGCCCATAAGCCGCGTCCTGCCCCTGACAATGGCAACGTTGTTCTCGACCTTTATGTCCGCCCCCATCCTTCTCAGCTCCGCGACGTGCATGAACCTGTTCTCGAATATCGTCTCCGTGATGACGCCCGTGTCGTCTCCCTGGGTCATCAGGGTCATAAACTGCGCCTGCAGGTCCGTGGGGAAGTTCGGATACGGTGAGGTCTTTATGTTCACGCTTTTCAGCCATGCGTCTTTTTCCCTTTTTACAACGATACTGTTGCCGGTCCCGGTCACGTGTATGCCCGCCTCTTTCATCTTGGACAGGAGTGCATCCAGATGCCCCGGATTACAGTTTGACACCTCGACTTCTCCGCCGGCAGCAGCAGCTGCGATGATATAGGTCCCGGCCTCTATCCTGTCCGGTATGATATCCATACTGCACCCGTGCAGCCGATCGACCCCCTGTATCTCGATGATATCGGTGCCTGCGCCGTGGATGTCCGCACCCATGCTTATCAGCTGTTCGGCAAGGCTGGTAATCTCCGGTTCTTTTGCCGCATTTTCAATGACGGTCGTGCCCCTTGCAAGCGTTGCCGCCATCATGATATTTTCCGTGCCGGTTACCGTCGTAGTGTCAAAAACTATCTTTGCACCTTTGAGCTTTTTCGCCTTAACATTGACATACCCGTGTTCGATCGACACATTCGCACCAAGTGCTGCAAGCCCCTTTATGTGCAGGTCTATGGGTCTGCTGCCGATTGCACAGCCGCCCGGCAGGGAAACCCTTGCACTCCCGTACCGTGCGACCAGCGGCCCGAGTACCAGCACCGATGCACGCATTGTTTTCACCAGATCGTACGGGGCCTCGTGCGTATTGATGCCCGATGTGTTTATCGTAACACTCTTCCCGGGCACACCCACGCCGGTGCCGTCCGTATAGCCTGCAGTCTTAACGCCCATCTTTTCGAGAAGCTTGACCATGGTCGTTACGTCCGCAAGGTACGGCACACCGTTGAGATGGACATCTCCGGAGGTCAGGATTGCGGCGGCCATTGCAGGCAGTGCCGCATTCTTCGCCCCGCTTATTTCAACGGTCCCGTATAGCTTATTCCGTCCTTTTATGATCAGTTTATCCATAGGTATAGAGAGTAGACGCTGTACCATTATTATGTCAAATATTTGTGATTTATCGCAGGGTATTGTATATGTGGTGTTTCGATAGGCATTGACACATACGGAGCTTGTCGTAAAGGTGAGAACATGGCGAATAAAATCTATTTGATACGGCACGGAGAAACGGAGAATGCACATGAAATGAGGTATAAAGGCAATATCAATGTACCTCTTTCGGACAACGGCTCGAAACAGATCGAAAAGGTCGCGGATTTTCTGGCACGGCAAACCACCC
The DNA here is from genome assembly GCA_027364825.1 of bacterium. Classification (GTDB taxonomy): domain Bacteria; phylum JAMCPX01; class JAMCPX01; order JAMCPX01; family JAMCPX01; genus JAJYLM01. The sequence continues at coordinate 3,502 of DAHXOM010000195.1, forward strand.
TGGATTTTGTGTACTCCTCCCCCCTGAGCAGGGCACAGAACAGCGCGGAGATTATCGCACAGCGCTACAAACTCCAGCCCGTTGTACTCCCCCAATTGCGGGAGATCGATTTCGGCTCTTGGGAGGGTATGAACTTCGAAGAGGTACGGGAGAAATATCCCGAAGAGTTCGATGTGTGGGCGAACGATCCTCTCAAGCAGGGGCCCGTGAACGGGGAAACCATACTCCAGGTGCGTGACCGGGTCATGGAAGCCATGGAGCAGATACTGGCAAACAACAGGAACCGGAATATTGCGGTCGTGGCACACGGCGCCGTGAACCGGGTCATCATAGCACAGGCACTCGGCCTGCCGCTGAACAATATCTTCAGGATCGAACAGGACTTTGCGGCACTGAATATCATCGAGTTCCACCGGAGGTTCCCCGTCGTCAGGCTGATCAACGGTATATTCTACCGGTAAGTCTGGAACATACGCCGGGAAAACGTGTTTTTTGTCAAAACGGACACAACGGTTGAGACAATGATTGACAAAGTAAGAGATGACAATACATTCAAAATCTGTTAGCTAATGAAAGATAAATGCGCCCCCGTAGCTCAGTTGGATAGAGCAAGGGATTCCTAATCCTAAAAGGGGCAAAAACATAAGGTCTTGAAAGATAGGGCAAATCTCCAGCAAACCCTTATCTGTAGCGGTTTTGAGTGTTAATGCATAGTACTATATATTAATATCTATTG
>DAHXOM010000200.1 GCA_027364825.1 bacterium
GGGGGTTTCAACCCCCACGTCCGAGCCCGCTCCAATGGCGATGCCCAAATCAGCCTGCGCCAGTGCAGGGGCATCATTCACTCCATCACCGGTCATGGCCACCAAAACGCCGCGGGATTGGACCTCTTTCACTTTGGCAGCTTTGTCCTTGGGCAGGACTTCGGCGAAATACTCATCCAGTCCAAGTTGGTCCGAGACCCATTTGGCCGTCGCTTTGTTATCGCCGGTGAGCATCATACAGCGGATGTTCAACGCCTTAAGGGCATCGATGGCTTGCTTCGTCTCTGGCCGGACGATGTCGGCCAAGGCAATCGCTCCTTTCAACTTCCCGTCAACGAGGACAAACACGACTGTCTTGCCTTGAGCTTGCAGCGGCTCGACCCTCTTATCGGTAAGCTCGATGTTCTGTTCGCGCAAGAAGCCGGGACTAACCACCTTGACCTCCCTGCCCTCTATCCTGCCTTCGGCTCCTTTGCCGGGGATACTTTTAAAGTTTTCGACAGGAAGCTTCTTTTCCGAAGAAGCGGCAATGGCCTTGGCAATAGGATGTTCTGAATTCGCGTCCACGGATGCTGCGTACTTGTGCAGAGTATCCTCATCGATATCCTGCGAAAATACCAGTGTGTCGGTCACGCCAAAACGGCCTTCGGTAAGCGTACCGGTCTTATCAAAAATGATGGCCTGGAGTTTTCGGGCGCCTTCGAAAGAAACACGATTACGAATAAGCAGGCCGTTTTTCGCGGCCAGTGCCGTAGAGACGGCCACTACCAGAGGTATGGCAAGACCCAGGGCATGCGGGCAGGCTATGACCATAACCGTAACGGTGCGTTCGATGGCGAACGCGAAGTCCTTGCCCATAAAAAACAGCCAGACAAGGAGGGTGATCGCGCCGCCCCCCAGGGCAACAATGGTGAGCCACAGCGCCGCGGTGTTAGCGAGGTCCTGGGTCCTTGATTTACTTTCCTGGGCCTGTTTGACGAGATCGATAACCTGTGACAGAAATGAATCCTTGCCGGTGCCCTTGACCTCAAGGGTCAGTGAACCTTCCCCGTTGATGGACCCGCCGATGACTTTTGCGCCCGTCTTTTTGTTAACCGGGGTTGATTCCCCGGTGAGCATTGCCTCGTCGACCGAACTCTCGCCGGCCGTTATAACACCGTCTGCAGGGATCTTCTCACCGGGCTTGATCAGGACTTTGTCATTTACAGCAAGTTCGCTCAACGGTACGTCTATCACACTGCCGTCGGGCATGAGTTTATGCGCGTCCGAAGGCATGAGCTTCGCCAGTTCCTCCAGTGCCTTTGAGGCACCCATCACCGATTTCATCTCGATCCAGTGCCCCAGCAGCATGATGTCGACAAGGGTGGCCAGCTCCCAGAAGAACATCTTGCCGGCCAGGCCGAACACCACGGCACTGCTGTAGAGATACGCCGTAGCAATGGCGACGGAGATGAGCGTCATCATCCCGGGTTGCTTTTTTTTCAATTCTTCGAATAAACCTTTTAGAAACGGCCAGCCGCCATACCAAAAGACTGCTGAAGAAAAACCGAACAATACGTATAAGTCGCCGGGAAAGCGGATGACTTCCCGCAGTCCAGCCAGCGTTTGGAGCATTGGAGACAGGACCAGGACCGGCAGGGTCAGGACCAGGGAGATTAAGAACCGTTTCCGGAAATCCGCCGCCATGTGAGCATGGTGATCGTGGTGGTTGTGATCATGGCCGCCCGGATGGCCGGAGCCGGCGTGCGGCATTTGAGCTTCTGCATCCAGCCAATTCTGCACATCGCGTCCCTGCGGACGGCCTTCCTTCAAATAGATGGCGTATGCCATCTTGGCCATCTCGTCGTGCGCCGGCATCGATTCGGGAGACTTAGGCCGGCCGGCATGATGTTCATGATCCTGGTGGCCTTCATGCGAGTCGTGGGACATTTTCATTTCATCGTGTGCGAGAAATTCTGTTTTGCATTTCTCGCTGCAGAAATAAAAAACCTTGCCGCCTTTTTCAAGCTTGATGGCTTTTGACTCATCAATCTCCATCCCGCAATTTGGATCTTTTACCATAGCGACCTCCTTGTACTTTCATTCATCCTGTTTTTCATGATGCTTTTCCCTCTACTTCTCTCTATAGCAGCAACAGCGCCAGTATGATACTTGTAAACAAATTAGTGGAGAAAAATAATATTCTTCATGAATAGAGAATATTCCTCACCGATCTCAGCTCACCTGTTGCAGGGTCGATAGAATTAGCATGAGACTATTTTGATTTCGCATACCAGCACATATCACACACATTGTCTCCTAAAGACAGGCAGTGCGGCTTCTCGTAATTTTCAATTGGGGACCATTTCCTTAGCCAGGGAAAAATCAAAAAGACACCATGTTTTATAAAACAAATCGATTTCATCTTCATCACAATTTTCTTTAAAAAAGCTGTACGGGGGACATTCATACCAATACGTATAGAATTTGTTGTCCTGAAACCATACCTTCCTGTGATAGCCGGGTAAATTTCCCGGCCCTGGAGAACTTAATGGATAGAACAGCAAGCAACGCAGGATAAAATTCATTGGCGGAAACGGGCTGGATTTGAACCCGCCATTTATCTCCATCATTCACTAAATATCATTTAAGGAGTTTTTTTTAGAGTACCTGAAAGAGATTCGTTCCCATAAAAATGTTTTCCTTGCGTTCTGCTCCACCTTGGGGCCGGCCGCAGCCGTCATTTATCATTTATTTCGTATTTTTTTCTGAGAATACTTTGTATCTTCCTGATAGAATAATCCTGTTTATACAGGTTAAACGCGTCGATTGCGATGTCCTGGCAGATATCACAGTTGGCTGCATGCGGGCTGTAACTGCCGTTATCTTTCATGAAACAATCTTTACTGCTGGTATGTCCTATCACCGTGCATCCGCAGGTACAGGGAACCGCTTTCAGCACATCGGGAATTGTGATTGCAATTCTATAGGCAAGAAGTGATTTCCCGGAGTTATATACATATCTTGGGAAGTTAGAGTCGTTTTCGAGCTCTATATCCTTGCTGTTATGTGATGGTCCTAAAAAACACCAGACTGCCGCTACACTAACGGCAAGAACTAATAAACCTATTGTTATCTTTGTTATATCACCTATGGGTTTGTTCACCTTTATTCTCCTTGCCGTTTTCATGACTGCCCATACCCATACAGCCCATAGGCATCATCATACCCATCCCGCCCTTTGAAAAATTAAAATGATAGGCAAGGTTAATACCCGCAAAAATGTTACTTCCATCGAGTATTTTGCCGACACCGTTAACAACAGCGGGTACAGGCATATAGAGGTACGACACCCTTGCACCGATTGATACTTCCTTGTTTATAAAGTAATCGAAACCCGTGCCTGCATTCACACCCCACGTTATGACACTTGTGCTGTTTGTCTGACCGTTATTGTACATCATATAATAGTTTGAACCCAGCCTGTATCCTCCAATGCCTATATCTATGATTGGCTGGAGCACCGCGAGTGGTATGAGATCGAAGTCTACTCCAATATTCATGCCGCCAAAAACAGTCGATGTATCAACACTCCGGTTGTTCTGCAGGCCTTCGCCTGCATGGATTGAACCAAGCATGCCGAGCTTTAAAGCCAGCACATCTGTTATGCCAAACTGCATGTACATGCCGGCCCCGGGCCCGGGGTTAAGATTTTTACCTATATCGGTGCCTATAAAATCCCGGACACCAAGATCAACACCGACAGACAATCCTCTGTCAGCATAAACTGTTGCTGTACTCAGCAGCACAACGAGAAACAATAACATTACCACAAACAGTTTATTGTACCTTAGATGTTTAATTTCCATGCCGACTCCTTTTCCTGCAAATTATAATTAGGGAGCAGGGGCTCAAAATTTTGAATCCCTGCTCCGCCAACCCGGGTCAAAATAAATATTCGAGTTTTACCGAGGTTACATTAAAATCAGACGGTGAAAGACTTGTGTTCGCGTATTGCGCAAGACCGGGATTGTACGTGCCGAACAACGCCTGTTCCAATATCATCTGAACATTTTCCCAAGGAAACCATGACAGGCCCAGGATTGTGCCGGCAACATTCATGTCCTTTACCTTGCCTGAATATTGATACAGATATTTTACATAGGCGCCGTATGTTCTTTTGTAGTAATAGTCCGCTGTAACAGCTAAAGCGTTCCTCTGAACACTTGTTCCATTAACCCCGTAGTTAATATTTGAATACAGGTCCTGACCATAGAACTTGTTGTCGTTCTGGCTCTGATAGATTGCAAACAATTCTGCAAGATTCTTATCCCCGATATACTGCACCTGGGCATCCACCCCGTAGTTGTAGTAATTATCATTATAATAGGGATTGGGTATACTCGCTGTTGAGGGTGCTATCATACCTTCCTTGCCAAAATAGGCAGAGGCGCCTATCTCTGAATAGAGGTTGCCAAACGACGGGAGGTAATACGCCAGGCGTACCGCTTCGTCCACACTGCTTGTATTCAATGTACCGGCTGTACCGGACAAACCTGTCAGATTAGCCTGCACAAAACTGCCCGCAGTCTGGCTGCCTGTAGGGTGATAAAAAGCCACGGTACCGAAAAGCCCGCCGTTGTTAAATCCGCCCCACATGCCGTATAACTCTCCGCCTTCCACCATTGCCCTGTTGGGATCGTACAGCGTGTTGTGTGTACTCATGCCCATCAGCTGTGATGTTAATCCCCATGTACCTAATACATTTGACGGATCCCCGGTAAATACCGCATCAACACCCCGTATCCCGTAAACAAAGGATTTACCTCCCCATGTAGTATCCGGCGCAACAATTACAGTATCAAGCATGCCAAGACCAAGGGTACCGCCCTCATCATCAATGCCTGAAAATTCAAGGAATGTTCCCATATAAGGGGTAATCTTACCTGCCACATAAATGCTTGAATCACCAACAATATTAAATGTTTCCTTATCGTTATACCCTGACGGGAACGACATGAATCCCTGTCCGGCTGTCGTAATCCCTTTCGGCACAACACCGTTGTTCCCGCCTGCCTGATTGCTCCACAAGGATACTATCCGTGCAGAAATCATTGGAATATTATTCAGATTCATGAGCGGTGTGCTGTTTGAACTCGCATCGGATTTAATGGTTTTTGATGCTGTCATCGTGTACCCGTGAAGCTTAAAATCTCTGCCAAAAGGTGTTAGGTTCGGATAAACCGTATGGCATTCATCACACGAAAAACCTGTCTGTCTTGTGTAGCTTGGAATTGCATGTGCTTTTCTTGGCAGAATCAGCGAGAGCAGGCAGACCAGACATACCAGGCAGGGTACCCCTGATAATGCCCGCAGGTCCGCTCTCCTGGATTTTTTGCAATGTTCAGCTCTTGCTTTAAAGAACTGATGGATCTTTTTCATTTTGCTTCCTCCTTTTTTTGTTTAAAGGATATAAAGCAACAACAATGCCAGCCAAGTATGTACCGTTAAATTAATAAGTTAGACCAATGCAGGTGAAATGGAGATAAAGAATATTCTTCATGCGTGGAGAATATTCTTC
>DAHXOM010000209.1 GCA_027364825.1 bacterium
GTCCTGGAGGCTTGCTTCTGCACAGGCAGCACCGGTAATCATTGACAGGATCGTAGCCTCGGTAGAGGGGGCAGGGGTCATAACAGATGTACAGCTCGTGCAGTATGCAGCCATACGTGCGGTACTGGAGTCCGGATACAATAAAGCTGTTCAGGATATGGAGGATCCCGGATATATGAAATCGTCACTGGACAGGCTCATTGACAGAACACTGATGCTGAAGGATGCACAGCTCTTGTCCATAAACCCGCCGGATCAGAAATCGGTCAACAGTATGATTGCCCGGTTCAGGTCGGAATTTAAATCAGACAGCGATTATGAGCAATATATGAAACAGTACGTTTTAACGGAGGACTATCTCAGGAAATATATGACCGACAGTCTCATCGTGAACCAATACGTGAATGACGAGGTAAGGATGCTTGTTCAGGTAAGCAATAAAGATATCGAGCAATACTACGAAAACAACAAAGATGCATACCGGGGCATGAGCAAGCAGGATGCGGAGAAGGACATACAGGCTATGCTCAAACAAAAAGAGTACAACGTACAATTAAAGTCCTGGATAAAAGCCCTCATGCTCCACAGAGAAATTATCATAATGTACTGATGCGCATACTTATTTTATCAAAGAAAATCGGCATCTATTCCACCCGCAGACTTGCAGAAGCGGCGCGGGCGAGAGGGCATGCCGTAAAGGTCATCGATCCCCTGAAGTTCAATATTGCGATACTGAACGGTAAGGCAGCGGTCACGTACAGGGGCAGGCATGTCAAGCTGCCCGGTATTATAATTCCGCGAATATCCGGTACGATCAACAGCTTCGGCATGTCGGTCGTCAAACAGTTCGAACTTTTGGATATTCCGGTTATGAACAGAGCGTCTGCAATAGCACTTGCTCGGGATAAGTTCATGAGTGCCCAATGCCTGCTCTCGAACAACATAGATGTGCCTGCAACAGCGATGATCCGCAACCCGGAGGACATAGAGACAGCGTTACAACTCGTCGGGGGGCCGCCCGTCATCCTGAAGCTCATCGAAGGTGCACAGGGTATCGGTGTTATACTGGCGGAGTCCAGAGATTCAATAGAATCCACCATCAATGCCTTTTGCAGCCTCGGGCAGAACATTATCATCCAGCAGTTCGTGTCAGAATCAAAAGGCCGGGACATCAGGGTACTCGTTGTCGGGGACAAGGTCGTGGCTTCCATGCGACGGGTTGCGCGGGCAGGAGAGTTCAGGACAAACATCCACCGGGGAGGACAGGGGGAGAGGATGGAACTACCGCCGCTCTATGCAGACATAGCCCTGCGGGCTGTCAGGACATTGGGGCTCGATATTGCGGGTGTCGATATCATAGAAAGTTCGGACGGACCCAAGGTGCTGGAGATAAACCCGTCCCCGGGTATCGAGGCTCTGGAGAAGATTAACAAGCAGGACATCGCAAAAGATATCATCATGTATGCGGAGCATATGGCCGGGGACAGTCAGCCATAACGGAATCATAGATCTTTTAACCCGAAACATACATTTGAAAAATACGGGAGTTTGTCCGTTTTTCTCATCAAGAGGATTCACCCTGACGAAACTCAAATCCTCAAATAAGGAAGAGTATCCTCCTCCGTTCGAGAAACAATAATCTGAAGTACCATCAACAATATATCAAAAAAACTTTGCTTTTTCTTGACAATCTAAAAAATCAACTTGTATACAATATTCAAGTTCACCCTGTTGGAAAGCCACGCCATGGATGGCGGGGGCTATGATGATGAATTTTGAAGTTCTTCCGGAAAAGGGCGTGGTTTGAAACCCCGTCGTTTCTAACAGGATGACGTGGTTTAAAAAGTATAAAAATGGAGGCAATATGGGTCAAAACATTGTACAAAAAGTAATTTCATCCCATCTGGTTTCTGGCAATATGAATGCGGGTGAAGAGATCGCGATAAGGATCGATCAAACCCTTACCCAGGACGCAACGGGAACTATGGCTTACCTGCAGTTTGAGGCAATGGGTATACCAAAGGTAAAGACTGAATTATCAGTGAGTTACGTCGATCACAACACCTTGCAAACAGGCTTTGAGAATGCCGATGATCACAGGTTTCTCCAAACAATAGCAGCCAAGCACGGTGTGTATTTTTCCAAGCCGGGAAACGGTATATGCCATCAGGTCCATCTTGAAAGGTTCGGGATCCCTGGTAAGACCATGCTCGGCTCCGACAGTCATACACCGACCGGCGGAGGTATCGGTATGATTGCAATCGGTGCAGGCGGGCTTGATGTTGCAGTTGCCATGGGCGGAGGTCCTTTTTACCTGAATATGCCGAAGGTGGTTCTGGTCAGATTAAAGGGCAAATTGAAGCCATGGGTGAGTGCAAAGGATATAATACTTGAACTCTTGAGAAGGCTAACGGTAAAAGGCGGCGTCGGAAAGATGTTTGAGTACGGCGGCGAAGGTGTAAAAACACTCTCTGTTCCGGAAAGGGCCACGATAACCAACATGGGTGCAGAGCTTGGCGCTACAACGTCGATATTTCCGAGCGATGATGCAACAAAGGTATTTATGACGGCACAGGGCAGGGCAAAACAGTGGAAGAGGCTTGAAGCGGACAAGGATGCACCGTACGATGAGGTCATCGATATTGATCTTTCCAGGCTTGTGCCGCTTGTCGCCCAGCCGCACAGCCCGGACAAGGTGGCAGAGATAAAGGCCATAGAGGGTTTAAAGATCAATCAGGCTGCAATCGGGAGCTGCACGAACTCTTCTTATAAGGATATGACGACGGTTTCAAAGATCCTGAAGGGCAGAAAAGTCCACCCGGATGTAAGTCTTGTCATATCTCCGGGTTCAAAACAGGTTTTAAACATGATATCAAAATCAGGCGCATTGTCCGATATGCTGACAGCCGGTGCAAGGATCCTCGAAACGGCGTGCGGGCCCTGTATCGGTATGGGACAGGCTCCTTCCAGTGCAGCAGTATCGGTAAGGACGTACAACAGAAACTTTGAAGGCCGCAGCGGTACCCCGGATGCAGGTGTATACCTGTTGAGTCCGGAAACAGCCGCATTCTCGGCCATAAAGGGTGTAATCACGGATCCGAGGAAAATAGGCAAGCCTGTTAAAGTCATGATGCCTAAAAAATTTATTATCGACGACAGTATGGTCATTCCGCCTTCAAGGCATCCCGATAATGTCGAGGTTGTCAGAGGCCCGAACATAAAGCCACTACCGAGAAAAGAGCCTCTTGCGGACACCATGACAGGCTCGGTCATCCTCAAGGTGGGTGATAACATAACGACCGATCACATCATGCCTGCCGGTGCAAAGATCCTTCCCCTTCGTTCGAATATACCTGCAATAGCAGAGCATGTGTTTGAGAGGGTTGATCCTGAATTTGCGAAAAGGGCAAAAGCAAATAACGGAGGATTTATTATCGGAGGTTCAAATTACGGACAGGGTTCGAGCAGGGAACACGCTGCACTTGCGCCGATGTACCTCGGTATAAAAGCCGTAATTACAAAGTCATTTGCAAGGATACATTATGCAAACCTTGTCAATTTCGGGATTATTCCCCTGGTCTTTTCCAGTGAGTCCGATTATGACCTCGTATCCCAGGGAGATACCATCGAGATCCAGGGTATAAAGGCACAGATTCGGGACGGGAACACGATCCATGCCAGAACAGGTTCAGGAAAGGAACTTGTTTTAAGGCATAGCTTGACACCCCGTCAGGTAGACATCATAATTGCAGGTGGATTGTTGAATTATACAGTAAAAAATAACGCATAAAGGAGAATACATACAATGGCAAAAGAAGGAACAAAGATAGGTTTTGAACATGGTAAGATAGTAGTCCCGGATGATCCCATAATCCCCTTTATAGAAGGTGACGGAACCGGGGTTGATATATGGCGTGCGTCGGTAATTGTTTTTGATGCTGCCGTTCAAAAGGTTTACCGGGGCAAGAAAAAAATCGTCTGGAAAGAAATATACGCCGGTGAGAAGGCATTTAAAAAGTTCAACACATGGCTTCCCGACGAAACATTGAAGGCGATAGAAGAACACATTGTTGGTATAAAAGGGCCTTTGACAACACCGGTCGGCGGAGGTATCCGGAGCTTGAACGTAACGCTCAGACAGAAACTGAACCTGTTTGCATGCGTAAGACCTGTAAAATATATAGCCGGTGTACCAAGCCCGGTAAAGCATCCTGAGAAAATGGATGTTATTATATTCAGGGAGAACACAGAGGACGTTTACTCGGGCATAGAGTGGGCTCAGGGGACGCCGGAGGCGGTAAAGGTCATAAAGTTCCTGAAAGAAGAAATGGGCGCAAAGATGCGGGATGATGCAGGTATAGGTATAAAGCCAATAAGCATCACGGCAACAAAGCAGCTCATGCGCATGGCAATAAAGTATGCACTCGATAAGAAGAGAAAGAGTGTAACCATAGATCACAAAGGCAACATCATGAAATACACGGAAGGTGCGTTCAGAGAATGGGCATATCAGGTTGCAAAGGAAGAATTCAGAGACCAGATAGTGACCGAGGATGAGATAGAGAAGCAGTACAACGGCAAGGCACCTGCCGGCAAATTAATCGTTAAGGACAGGATAGCCGATAATATGTTTCAGCAGGTCCTTACCAGGGCTGATGAGTATGATATAATCGTTACCCCGAACCTGAACGGCGACTTTCTCTCGGACGCATGCGCGGCCCAGATTGGTGGACTCGGTATGGCGCCGGGGGGCAACATCGGTATCCCGTACGCCATGTTCGAGGCAACACACGGAACTGCACCGAAATATGCGGGCCAGGACAAGGTAAATCCAGGCTCCGTGATCCTTTCAGGTGCAATGATGTTTGAGTATCTCGGATGGGACCCAGTGAGCGAGGTTATCAAAGAATCCCTTGGAGAAACGATAAAACAGAAGAGGGTTACCTATGATCTGGAACGGCAGATGGAAGGTGCTACACTCCTCAAGGCATCGGAGTTCGGCAAGGCAATCGTTGAAAATATGGACAGCGCAATTAAGAAACTCAAAA
>DAHXOM010000201.1 GCA_027364825.1 bacterium
CAATAAGGGTGCATAATTTGTAAAATCGTTGGTCTCAGCATACATCAACTGCAGCTTTGCCTTCAGGAAATCGGCAGGAATGAATTTTACCATCGGCGCGAAATAAATAAAGTCATCCTTCAACACGGATTGAGGAGGTACCGATGTTGCCGGACTATTTAACGAGCCGAGTGCATTTAATGATCCCAATGTAGGATTCGGCATTGAATTCGGTGATGCAAGCCCGGTGTTGTTGAACAGTATCAGACTTGAGTTGTAGTCATTGCTGAACGGGTACGACTGAATCTGATTTGCTGCTGTGCCGTTTGCCGGAGAAAACCCTATCTCCAGGCTATAATCCAGCGGACTCATGTTATATTCTCCCCTGACTACACCGCCCTGAGCATCCACAACCTTCAGTTTGTTTGTACCTATAGCTCCCTGCATGGCCTGCGCTGCGGCGCTTGATGCGGTAAACGGCATCAAAGACCCGCTAAGGTAGAAATAATCAACAAGCAGTTTTAAACCCTTGATAGGCTTTATATCCGCATAGAGCTCTGCATAATTGATGTTTTTCTTAAACGCGTTCTGTTCTATGTGAAGTAAGTCTAAAAACGCAGTTACCTTTTCCGTTTGATAGCCCGGGATAAACATGTACCAGTCCTCGTCATCATACGGGTTATTTATATTATTACCTTTCATCTTTGCATATTCAAGCACCGTAACGAGCGGCTCGTCCTTGCCCATAGGCATGGTAGCAAACTGTATCTGATCCGCTGTATTGCCGTAGTAAGCATCGCCCCATTCATTTGCAAACCCGTCTCCGTCATTATACTGCACACCGAGTCCAAAGCCGAACGGTGCGCGGCCTAACAGAAAATTACCTACCGGTGAATGGTATTCCAGCCATACCCTTTTAACATTGATATTCAGAAGTCCTGTGCCATCCGGCGTAGTTACACCATAGGGATAATAGGCTGAGTTGTTTGTTGGGTTACCGGTCTGTATTGAATTACCGGAATCCATGTTGTCTCCCCACATTACATTGTCGAGCATGTCGATCTGTGTTTTGATAACAATGTCTTCATTGATATTTAACTGAGGCTCAAGCCGGAATCTCTGATCAAAATACGAGGTATTCACAGAATTTTTCAATGTAAGATTATGATAGTATATCTGCCTTACCCTGTAATAGCCTCCTACTTTTATACTTGAAGCATCAAGAAGAGAAGCAAAGGTTGGTGACGATACAAACAGCAGCCCAATCAAAGATGTAGCAATTATGGTTAACGATAGAACCCTTTTTTTAACGTTCATAATCTACCTCCTTTTTTTATTCTTTTTAATCTGAAATCTTCGGTTGTGTCACGAACTATATCATGCATTGCCATTGCAGATTGCATCCCTGTACAGTGTTTTCTCCTGCATTTTATCATCCGGCATATTGCTTTTTTAATGCAACTTTGTTGATTTTACCGACACTTGTTTTCTGAATTGTTTCTACAATCTCTATGCGATCCGGAATTTCATAACTCTTCAGCTTTCCTGTTTCCACGAACTTGTTCATAAACGCCTTAATGTCATCTCCTGTTGTTTTACCCTTATATTGCGGCTTTAATACAACCAATGCCAGAGGCCTCTCCCCCCATTTTTCGTTTGCAACTCCAATAACGGCAGCTTCGGTGACAGCCTCATGCTGACTGATGAGGTTCTCCAGCATTAAGGAAGAAACCCATTCACCTCCGGTTTTAATGACATCTTTTATACGATCGGTGATGAGGACATACCCTTCTTCATCTATACTGGCAACATCCCCGGAATGTAACCAGCCCTTTCGCCAGAGCTCTTTGGTCCTTTCGGGCTCTTTAAAGTATGCCTCAGTAAGCCACGGGGTACGTATGACAAGCTCCCCGTTCGTTTTTCCATCGTGGGGAAGAAAATTTTCATTACTGTCGACAACCTCTACTTCCGACAGCGGGAAAGGCACCCCTGTCTTTATAAGATAGTCGAGTTTCTTTTCTGCATCCAGGCCTTCCATGTGCTCCTTCAGGAGAGCAAAGGTTACGGCGGGACAGGTCTCCGACATCCCGTAAGCAGCCCATACCCGGATCCCGAGATTCATCGCAGCCTGGGCCAATCCCCGGGGCAGGGCAGAACCGCCGATATCCAGCTGCCAGTGAGACAGGTCGACCGATTTTGCCATGGGATGGCTAATCACCATTAACAGAATTGCCGGAACACAGTGACTGAAGGTAACCTTTTCCTTCTGAATAAGCTTCAGTATGGCTTCAGGCTCATAGCGTCCTGGATACACCTGTTTTGTTCCCAAAAGAGTAGCTACATAGGGAACCCCCCACGCATGCACATGAAACATAGGGGTCAAAGGCATATAAACGTCCTTCGACCGGAAACTCCCGATCCCCGACTCGTAGAGACTCGCTATCGATACTCCGATTGTATGCAGTACCAGCTGACGGTGCGAAAAATAAACCCCCTTGGGCGCTCCCGTAGTGCCGGTCGTATAAAAAATGGTTGCCCTTGTATTTTCATCCAGATCCGGAAAATCATACGTTGGTTGTGCATTCTTGAGCATCTCCTCATATTCAAGAGCAATGGGTATTTTCGTTGCCGGCATTTTTTCTTCATCTTTCAGAAGAATAACCTTCTTGACCGTTGTCAGTTTGCCCCAGATAGATTCCAGCAGGGGAAGGAAATCGGCATGTACAAGGACTACATCATCTTCGGCATGGTTCATTGTATACAGGATTGTTTCCGGCGATAAACGCCAGTTCATGGTATGCAGTACAGCCCCCATCATGGGCACGGCAAAATATGCTTCCAGGTAGCGGTGGCTGTCATAATCAAATACGCATACTGTCTTCCCGGGTTTTACACCCAATTTTTCCAGACCGTTGGCCAATCTGTTGATCCGCTCATACAGGGACTTATAGGTCAGCCGTACTTTGTCCCGGTAAACGATTTCCTTGTCCGGAGAATAAATGAGCGGGGTATTCAAAATCTTTTTGATAATTAACGGATACTTATAGTTTTCACCTGCCTTATAATTTTTCTGGGGCATGATTAACCTCCTGAAAACAGAATATTTTTTTACCTTACCAAAACTCCGGCACCTCTGGCCTGTTCAATTACTCCTTTGCTGCTGCTGCATGGAGTTTCAACTCGGCCAAAACCAATTCATACACCGCAGACCATATAACAAAGGATGTTATAATCCCTACCCAACCGCCCATGTGTGAAATTGCCTGGTTTTGTGTAAACCCGCCGACTGTCAGCAAAACAAGGAATAGGGCCAGGAGAAGATAAATTGTTATTCCGAGTGTGCTCTTTGTTTTGATATACAGCATCAGCAAAACCAGCGCAAAGATGGTCCACCCAACCAAAGCAACAAGCATGGCCTCTCCAACCAATGGTTTTGGTATAACCCCCCATGAAACAGTATACGTCATAAAACCGAAACCCATAAAAAATCCTCCCCACCCTGTTAACACGACGGCATGGAGGGAGTCTCCTGTTTTGAGACACAGGAATCCGGAAACCATCGCAACGATCCCGCCGTACAAAAGGGCAAACGGCGTAGCGCTGAACATTGATGCCGGTACCATAATACCCGCGTTTGATATGTTGAACAGAAACGTCAAAACCGCCATTGCCATTATCCCCGGTATTGCCGGATTACCAAATTTTACTTCAGCCATAAACTTACCTCCTTTCAATAAGTTTTATTCCTTTAAACTTCAGTTACCCGAAACCCTCTATTTA
>DAHXOM010000202.1 GCA_027364825.1 bacterium
GTCTACAGCGCTGAAGAGGCTTTAAAACAGCTTGAAAATTCACTCTATGATATAGTTGTTACGGATGTGCGTATGGCAAAGATGAGCGGCATTGAATTTATCGAGGCCGTAAAACAAAAGTGGCCTGAAACAGCTATAATACTGATGACAGCCTACGGAACACAAGACATTATGGAGAGTGCGTTCAATATAGGCACACTCTTTTACATAGAAAAGCCTTTCAGGATCGAGAAGCTCGAATCTCTCATTGCAACAGCAAGTAAAAGGCATGTGAAAAAACCAGTAAAAAAAGACGGTAAACACCTTTAGAAAAAAACTCGGTGAACTGCTGATTGACATCCGAATCTTTTACGTTATATAATAGATCGTATAAGGAGAAGTGATGGACTTGCTTCTTTACAAGCTAACAGTTTTTCTTCCGCAACACACACGCATACTATGCCTGTATTTTTTTCCCGCATTAGAAAGCCCTGCATGTATTGTGGGGATAACATAATGAATTTTATAGTCCTTTCTAACGGGGTTTACCGTAGTTTGTCTGTCTTTTACATGAATAAGTCCCTCTGGGGAAAATCTATTGCAGGGTGCTCTATAAGAGTGGGGAGGGCAAAAACATGGTTAAGATAACACCCGGGAAAAACTATAAAGACAAAACTCAAAAGCAACTTATCAATGAATTAGCAAAGCTGCATCAACGTGTTGAGGATTTTGGAGCAGAACCAACAAAACACAAGAAGGCACAAAGGGCGCTGAAGGTATCGGAAACCCGGTATCGCAGGCTCTTTGAAACTGCTCAGGACGGGATAATTCTTCTCGATGCAGATACCGGTAAGATTCTCGACATTAACCCGTTTCTGATAAAGATGCTGGGGTATTCGCACAAAGATTTTCTGGGAAAGAGGCTCTGGGAAATAGGCCTTTTCAAAGACATTGCAGCATCCAAGCTCGAATTTTTAGCATTGCAGAAGAAGGGGTATGTGCGATACGAAAATTTGCCGGTTGAAACAAAAAGCGGCCGTCCCGTTGATGTTGAATTCGTCAGTAACGTCTACCTCGTCGGTCACAAGAAAATTATCCAGTGTAACATCCGCGACATCACGTCGCATAAACGTGCGGAAAGGGCGTTACAGGCTCTGAGCTTGTGCAACCGGATGCTCGTGCGCACGAAGGCTGACGAGAAGGGGTTTCTTCAAAAGATATGCGACATCTTAGTAAGTACCGGTGGTTACAGGATGGCATGGGTAGGATTTCCGGAAAAAGACGCGGATAAAACCGTCATACCAATAGTATATGCAGGGTTTGAGAATGGATACCTCAAAGGTATAAATATCACCGGGGTTGACGTGAAGAGTGGGAAAGGTCCTACGGGTACTGCAATCAGGACCATGAAGCCATGCATAGCAGAAGATATCCTTCATGATCCGGGCATGGAACCGTGGAGGGAAGAGGCTGTAAAGCACGGCTTTATCTCGTCGATCGCACTTCCCTTGATCTACGATTCGGAAATAATCGGCGTACTCAGCATATATTCCGATAAGCCCAAATCATTTGACCGTGCTGAAGTGGATCTCCTCGCGCAGCTTGCGGATGATACGGCATTCGGCATTAAATCCATCCGTATACAGGAAGAAAAAATAAATATTGAAAAAGAACTTAAAAGAAGAGAGGCATATTTTCGCTCCATTATTGAAAACTCTCAGGATATCATTAGCGTATTAAACAATGATGGAACCTTCCAATATGTAAGCCATGTTATAGAACAGATACTTGGCTCTAAAGCGGAAGAATTGATAGGGAAAAGTGTATTTGAATTTGTGCACCCTGATGAAAAACAGAAGGTTTTAGATATGTTTAAAGAAGGGATTAAAGAGGCCGGCCACATAGAGGTAGTGGAACTTCGTTTTAGACACACAGATGGTTCATGGCTTTATTTTGAAGCCAAAGCTAAGAACTTGCTTGATAAAGATGAAGTGACCGGTGTTACTGTCAGTGTCAGGGATATAACGGAGCGTAAAAAGAATGAAGATGAATATAAAAAGCTCCAGTTTCAATTATATCAGGCCCAGAAAATGGAGGCAATTGGACAGCTTGCAGCAGGGATCGCGCACGATTTTAGCAATTTACTTACCGTTATAACCGGCTATGGGAATATGCTGTACAATAAATTAAAGGACAATGAACCGATAAGGGACAATATAGAACAAATTCTTAATGCATCGAGCAAAGCTGTAAATTTGGCCCAGAGTTTATTAACCTTCGGCAAGAAACATGAGACGAACTTAACCGCTTTGGATTTGAATAAAGTAATAACAGATTTATTGCCCTTACTGAAAGCGCTGCTTGGAAATCTTGTGGTATTTAAAACAGAATTAACATCCGAGCAGCTCACTATCATAGCGAATACAACTCAAGTAGAGCAGATCCTGCTCAATCTTACCGGGAATGCAAATGATGCAATGCCGAAAGGCGGTTTTCTGACAATAACCACCGGAAAGGTACAGATTGATGAACAGTTCATACGAGAACATGGGTATGGGAGAACAGGAAGCTTTGCCCTTATCAGTGTTACAGACACCGGTACAGGCATAGAGAAGGATATTATAAAGAGGATATTTGAGCCGTTCTTTACAACAAAACCGGTTGACAAGGGAACAGGGCTCGGGCTTTCGGTTGTGCATGAAATGGTGAAGCAGCACAATGGCTATGCGGATGTTTACAGCGAGCCTGGCAAAGGGACAACCTTCAGTATATACCTGCCTGTCATCGAACAGGATGCTCAAGAATAAATAAGCTTACTCACCCTATTCTCATTGCATCTTCGGGTTAACGGACTTTTGTAATAAGGTAGCATTATCCATATACCTTCCAAACGCGGGTTCTTCTTCCTTGAAAGAATTATAAATTTCATCGAACCTGTCGGACAATTTCTTGAACACTTCGAGCAAGCCGGGATCAAAATGCTCGGGCTTAGTTCTTTCGTCACCCTTTGTAATAATGTCGTATGATTGTTCGTGCGATAGTTTTGGTTTATAAGGCCTTTTACTGCGAAGAGCATCGTATTGATCGGCAACCATAACGATCCTGCCAATCAATGGAGCCTGAGTGCCTTTCAATCCTTGAGGATAACCGCTGCCGTCCCACCTTTCGTGATGGGCGAGCGCTATGGTATGCGCCATAATCAGTATGTCCGATTCTGCGTTTGCTAAGAGTAATCCACCTATTGTTGTGTGTTGTTTGATTATCTGAAATTCTTCTGTGGTAAGAGCGCCCTTTTTTTGCAGTATATAATCGGGAATGCCTATTTTTCCAATATCGTGCATTTGACTCGCATAAACAATGTTTTCTCTGTCTGATTTCGATAGCCCCATATATTCACCGAGCAATGATGAGAATGCACTTATACGTTTCAGGTGTTCACCCGTGAATTCATCTTTGTATTCAGCTGCCATGGTAAGTCTGAGTACGGTATCGATATAGGAGTTTCTCAACGTTTCGTTTAATGTGTGCAGATTTTGCAATGCGTCGGACAGCTCTCCGGTTTTTTCTTTGACCGTTTTTGCGAGGGTATCGTTGTAATTATTGAGAAGATCGCTGTAAGATTTAATCTTTATTGCATTCCTTATTCTTATCTGGAGCTCGGTGATATCGAACGGTTTGTTCAAAAAGTCATCTGCTCCAACGGCTAATGCTTCATTTTTTGAAGCCTGATCAGACAATGAAGTGATCATAATAACAGGGGTATTCCAGGTTGCAGGGGATGCCTTTAGTTTTCTGAGGATTTCGTATCCGGTAATATCAGGCAGCTTTACATCGAGCAAAATTATATCGGGTTTGAACTCTTTTATCTTTTTTAAAGCAGTAGCACCGTCTGAGGCGCTGTCAATTAGGTATTCGCTCGATTTAATTTCATCCGTGATAAGTCTTATTA
>DAHXOM010000208.1 GCA_027364825.1 bacterium
AAAATCAATTTTCTGCTCGCATCGTAGAACACCTGTCCCGGAACCGTGTAAAGCTGGAACCTTGTTTTAAAACCGCGTATATCCCCGAGAGCAAGAGGCAAAAAGTCAAAAAACAATGTCCTCTCGGTCTCCGTTGCAAGGGATATCAATTTCCCTTTCGTTTCGGGACTCATCTTGTCATAGATAAACTGGAGGTTGGTCGTCTTTCCTCCCAATCCTGTACCATAATAAACTATTTTACAGTTAATCTCCCTCGAAGAATAATTAATAAAGGACATACCGGGTAAGCTCCCTAATCCTTAAACAGGTTTTCTATATCTTCATCGGTAATTTCAGAAAATGGAGAGCCGGCCTGCGGTTCTTTCTCCACCTTTTTTATAAGTCTGGAAAAGATTGTGTTCAGCTCGTCTCCGGTTTTCTTAACCCTTAGTCTGACAAGTCCAAGAGAAGACCTGTGATCAAAGATAACAACGAGGATTACCCTTTGGCCTATAATGGAAATATGGATGTTGTCTTTTTCTCCTTCATGAAACAGTATGGAAAACTCCTTCTCACCGATAAGTTTTGCCAGCCCCCCCGTTGCCGCTATATTGCCGGCTGTTAATGATGCGAGGGATGTCGTATCAATATTTTTTGTTTCTCCGTAGGCAGCTATTAACTGTCCGTTTTTATCAACCAGGAATACGATCTTCGCATTGGCTTCCTTGGTAAGTTTTTCCAGAACTTTATTGATCTGGTTAAACTCCTCCTCATACATTATAAGTGATGGGCCTGCCATACCTTTTCTCCTTTAATTAACAACCCTTATATCATATCCAACTAAAATTCAACAGTTTGATTTATGGATGATATATTTATACACCTCATCTGTCCTGTTTACAGATACGGGCTCTCGTGCATAGCCTTTATTCTGAGCCATCTTCTGTCAACCTCTTTCTGAAATGCGTCGACAACTTCCTTGTTCTCCGGTTTTGTAAGATGTCGTGTCTTACCCATTAACTTCAACCATTCCAGTACCGACACCTTTTTCCCTTTTGCTTCCGGGTCGTACGTAATCTTCGTCTTCCCATGGTCTACTTCATACAGTGGGAAGAAACACGAGTCAACAGCATTTGCAATGATCTTTTCCCCGATCTGTTCCTCACTCCTCCATGAAAGCGGACAGAGCGAAAGCGCCTTAATATACACAAACCCTTCCTTAGAATACTCCTGTGCCTTCTTTGCCTTTTTGATCATGTCGTTATAGTTGCTTTCCGCAATGGTCGCAACGTACGGTATATGGCAGGCAGCCATGATCTGTGCTGTATCTTTATGGTGTGTTTTCTTACCCTTCTGATAAGGACCCGCATGGGATGTTGATGTATCGTGACCGATCGGCGTTGAGAACGAGAGCTGATCGCCCGTATTCATATAGCCTTCATTATCATATTCCAGCAGGATAAGCTTGTGCCCTTTCAGCGCTGTCCCTATTGCAGGCCCCATGCCTATATCCATGCCGCCGTCGCCTGAAACCATAACGAAGGTAATCTTTTTATCCTGCGGAAGTTCGCCTCTCTTTATCTTCTCCTCCATCATTTCCACCAATCCCGAGAGTGTCGGGGCGCCGTTCTGGAAAAGATTATGTATGAAGGTTATCCTGTGTGAACTATAAGGATAGCCTGAGGTTACAACCTCACCGCATCCGGTGTGGAACAGGACTACGACATCACCTTCGATACCTTTGAAGAAAATATTGAGGTTTGAGAATATGCCGCACCCGGGACATGCACCGTGTCCCGGCACAACCCTTCTCGGTATCATGGAGAGTGCCTGCGCATTGACCCCTTTTACATCCGATACCTTCCCGGTCTGCGGGTCTCTCTGCGCGATTACATGGCCTGTTACATCTGCACTGTTCACCGGGGGCATTGCAATATCCATGCGGTAGCCCTCCTTGCCCGGGGTAGCCCCATGGTATTCAAACAGTTTTACCCTGCCCGGATGACCTGCAGCATCTATAGTTTCTTCGAACAATTGTTCTGCATCCTCCGTAAAGAATTCTTTCCCTCCAAGGCCGTAGATCCTTGATATCACCGTTGTTTTGTTTCCAGGATCATCTTTTAATGCGGACTTGACCTCAAGGGTCATATTGCCGCCGTTTGCTCCGTAGCTGTCTGCCCTGTCAGCAACACATAAGCCCTTTACATTTTTAAAGAGGTTTATAACATCATTGTAGGGAAAAGGTCTTATTACGCTCGGTGAAACAACACCAACCTTCTTGCCCTGTTTCCGTAAATTATCAACAGCATCCTTTGCAGTATCGTACGAGGAGTTCAGGATGAAGAGGGCATATTCCGCATCTTCCATCTTATACGTTTCCAGCACATGATACTCTCTGCCGCTTATCGCCGCGTACTCTTTGAATACCTCCGCAATATGCGTATAAGCCGCTGCCATTGCAAGCGAAAGCTGTTTCTTGTTGTTGATAAAATCCGGCTCATTCATATACGGACCAAACGTTATAGGATGTTCCGGATCGAGCGCCGTGTAGATTGGCTCAGGTTTTCCGATAAAGTCCTGAACAAACTGTTTGTCCGCAAAGTAGCTCACCCTCCTCTTCTGATGACTCGTGAAGAACCCGTCGTACGCCACGATCACCGGCAGTCTTACATCCTTGAGTTCCCCGATTTTTATCGCCATGATATTCATATCGTAAACCGCCTGAGGCGAACGTGCCAGGAGTATGATCCATCCCAAGTTCAGTGCCATATACAGGTCGCTGTGGTCCCCTTTAATATCGAGAGGGCCTGAAACAGACCTTGTCACGAGGTTCAGCAGCATGGGGAATCTGGTGCCGGACTGAACAGGATACTGTTCTATGGAGAAGAGGAATCCATTTGCTGAAGTTGCATTGAATACCCTGCCGCCTCCCAGTGTTGCACCATAGCAGATACCTGCTGCGCCGTGTTCTCCGTCGCCCGGTATCATCCTGATATCGTGTTCGCCGAATGCCCTCATCTCATCAAGGTTTTCCGCTACCTCGGTTGAGGGGGTTATGGGATAATACCCCATAAGGTGAAAATTTATGTGCTTTGCCGCCAGTGCCGCCATCTCGTTGCCGCTCAAAAGTCCCTGTACCTGCGGCAGCGGGGATTTTTTATTTATTGTTTTTGCCGTCTGATTGTTGTCCATATATCCTCCGGATTATTTTAAAACAAACTCTGTATGTCTCACCGTTATCGATTCAACATCGTGGTTGGATTCAAGCTCTTTCTTCAGTGCATCGAACTTGCATATCTCCACGCACTTCATGCACCCTTTGCAGTACTGGTA
This sequence comes from bacterium, assembly GCA_027364825.1. Lineage (GTDB taxonomy): Bacteria > JAMCPX01 > JAMCPX01 > JAMCPX01 > JAMCPX01 > JAJYLM01. The sequence continues at coordinate 3,313 of DAHXOM010000208.1, forward strand.
GTCGATGCCCAGCAGGATATTCTTTTCCTTGCCGTGCTTGTCTACGCCTTTTTCCCATACAAAACAATAGTCGGGGCAGGTGATCTCACACTCACCACAATTGGTACACTTATCCTTTATAAAAAGGGGAAGATATCCTGTTCTTGATGCGCTGAGGTCCTTATTGATACTATTACCCGGATTCAGTATAACGCCGCCGATGGGTGCGTTCTCATACCCGAGATCGGAGACGGTCCTGCTGAAAGCAACCTGCTCATACCTGTTATCGGGCTTGAATACCTTCGTGGAAACTTCATTGTAGCCCCTCTCAAATGCCTTGAGGTTTGCATCTATCAAGTGAGGATATTTTTTCTTGAAGGTATCTGAAATGGCATTTTTCAATGCGGCCTTGTCTATAAAGCCTGATGCCCTTACAATAGCACCGAGCATCGTGGTGTTCAGTTTAACCTTTTCCTCAACGGAAATCTTGATGGCATCCACGCAAACAACCGTTCCGCCATACAGTTTGAGTTCTTCCCGTATTTCATCGGGTGTCCTGGGGGTATTTACGACAACGGTTGCGTTTTCATCGACTCCCTGGGTAAGTGCGTTGGTTTTGATCATTTTCTCATGGAAAATAACCAATATATGCGGTTCTTCCACCGGACTGTTGGACCTTATCTCAAAATCCGGTTCTGCGAACCTCACAAAAGATTTTACCGGTGTTCCCTTTTTCTCCGAACCATAACTTGCAAAGTTGACACCGTTCAGTCCCATGCCAAGAACGCCAGCCTCGGCAAGTATCTTGCCTGCGAGATTGGCACCGAGTCCGCCTACGCTCTCCATTCTTATCTCGTAGAAACCGGACCTGTTTACCTTTGGTAGCAATTTTTTTGTGTCTGACATCTATCCTCCAATGTTAAATTTCTATTCTGTTCTCCATTGCCCTGGTAAGTGTGTACTGATCTACATACTCCAGCGCCGAGCCCATGGGTATACCGCTTGCCAGCCTTGTAACCCTTATACCCATCGGCTTTATTATCCTCTGTAAGTACAGAGCTGTTGCCTCTCCTTCTGTCGTAGGACTCAAAGCAACGATAACTTCCTTTATAGATTCCTTTGGTAACCTATTCAATAATTCAGCAAGCTTTATATCTTCCGGTCCGATATTGTTTAACATATTTATGACGCCATGCAACACATGGTATCGCCCTTTAAAAATACCCGCCTTTTCTATGGTATTGAGATCGACAGGCCTTTCCACAACACAAATTATGGAATTATTTCTGGACTGGGAACCACATATATCACAGGGATCCGCGTATGTAAAATTGAAACAGGAAGAACACATCTTTACATCATCGCTGATCCTCTTTATGGCATTCGCCATTGCCAGGATGTCATCCTTTTTCATATTCAGGATATGATAGGCAAATCTTGTTGCCGTTTTTTCTCCCACACCGGGCAGCTTTTTTAAGTTTGCAACGAGCTCGGCAAGGGGATCCGCGGACCGGTTCATCATAACTGGAGCCCGGGTATGTTTAACCCGCCCGAAACTTTTTTGAAAGCTTCTGCAGACAAATCCTTTGCCCTGTTCAAAGCTTCATTCACGGCGGCAAGGAGCAGGTCCTCCAGCATTTGCTTGTCTCCCAATGAAAAGACCTCCTGATCAAGCGTGATCTTTGTAATTTCATTTTTACCGTTTGCCCTTACAATGACCATGGCCCCGCCGCTCGATGCTTCGACTTCCTTTGTAGCAAGTTCTTCCGTGATCTTATTCATCTGTTCCTGAACCTTTTTAGCCTGTTTTAATAAACTGTCTAAATTCATATTTGCCCCTTTACATTTTTTTTATGACCTTTGCTCCAAAAACATCAAGCAGTTTGTTGAGCTTCTGATCATCTTTTATTATTTCATGATTGCTTTCTGCCGGCTCATCTTTATGAAGCACAACATCATATTGAATGCCGAAATATTCTTTTACAAACTGCCGCAGGAATTCCCTGTTTTTCCCAAGATCCGTGAAGCTGTGATTATTGTGTCCCTTTATAAATATATTTACTTCATTGCTTTTTTCAATCGAGATATTCGCTTCGCCGAGTTCTGCCGCAATCGGCCCGTTTTTCTGAAAAACATACTCGAGAAACCCGTTCAATGTTTTCTCCCTGCCGGCATCTCTCGTATCATTGTCTGCACCCTGTGTCCCGGCATGCTGACCGGCATCAAGCGCGTCTTTCCGGAAAACCGGATTCTCCGAGGCTTTTCCCTGGATAAAGGGACCATCTGTCTGCTCTATTGAGCTTTTAAACTTTTTAAGATCCGATAGTATCTGATCGATCGGAAGCAGCGGCTTCAGAGAAGCTGCCTTTATAAGAACAATCTCCAGTGCTATACCGGGCTGTGTAGATCTTACGATCAATTCAATGCCTTTTGAGATCGCGTTCATAAGGTGTATCAGATCGTCCTGGGTAAACGAAGAGCTGATCTTTTTAAAAGCAAGGAGCTCTGCATCCGACAGTTCCACCAGTTCGTCAAGTGACATACTGAGCAGATAAATATCGCGCAGCGAAGCAAGGAGTTCCTCTATAAACCTTTTCGGATCATAGCCTCTTGCATCAACCTCCCTCGCCGTAATTGCGGCCTCTGCAATATCACGGCGGGCCATGGCACTCACGGCTTTTACAATAACATCCCTCTCCAATATACCGAGGGATTTGTATATTTCATCATGTTTGATGGTCTTACCGCTGTACGATATCGCCTGTTCGAGGAGACTCTGCGCATCCCTCAGACTCCCCTGGGCATACCTTGTTATCACCTCTTTTGATTCATCGTCTATGCTGATACCTTCCCTGTCGGCTATGGTCGTAATGCTCTGGAGTATCATGGAGTTTCTTAATTTTCTAAAATCGAACCTCTGACAGCGCGATTGTATGGTCAGCGGGACCTTGTGCGGCTCTGTAGTGGCGAATATGAAGATCACGTGTTCGGGCGGCTCCTCGAGTGTTTTCAACAGGGCATTAAATGCTCCCTGCGACAGCATATGTACCTCGTCTATAATATAGATTTTGTACCGGTCCCTGGACGGAGGGTACTGCACGTTGTTTTTTATCTCTCGTATGTTGTCGACTCCGGTATTGGAAGCCCCGTCTATCTCGTAGACATCCATACTCCTGCTCTCGTCTATCTCCAGACAGCTCGAACAATTGTTGCACGGTGTTACCGTGGGTCCCTTGGCACAGTTCAGTGCCTTTGCAAGCAGCCTTGCCGCGGTTGTCTTACCGACGCCTCTGGGACCGGTAAAAAGATAGGCATGTCCTATCCTGTCTTCTGCAATAGCATTCGACAGCGTCCTTGTAACATGAGGCTGACCTAAAAGATCTTCAAATACTTTTGGTCTATATCTTCTTGATAGTACTTTGTAAGCCATAACTCCCAACTAATTTTTTATAGATAGTCAGGTTTTCTGCGACTTGAACAGTATTGCTACCGTTGCTTCTTTCCAGACCTGGCGGGTTCACAGCTTATTCAAACACAGGACCCGACTATCCAATAGTGATTTTTTATCATAATTAAAAAATGTCAACAGTTTTCTGTTAGGGGTTGAACCGGATACTCTTAAAATAAGACCGGATCCCTCAAAAGTCTACCCCGTTAGAAGCCCCTTGGGCATGCCCTGTGACCTTTCCTGGTCAAGCTTATTTTGACGCGGCACGAAAGAGAGATTATTTCGTCGTCCCGCCGTGGGCGGGAATCCTCGTAATGACATTTTTATGGGATGTCATTGCGGGCAAAGCGAAGCAATCTAATTACCGTATCATGGCTTCTAACGGGGTAAAATCATTTTATGTTATGTTTTTTCATTCTATACCGCAGTGCATCCCTTGTAATGGATAATGCCTGTGCTGCCCTGGTCTGATTGCCCTCTGCGAGCGCAAGGGCTTTTACGATAAGTTCCTTCTCGACCTTCTCGAGTTCCATGGAACTATATTCCTCAGTATCCGGACCGCCGGGAGATTCGATAAGTTCTATGGGTATATATTCTTTCTTTAATACTTTGTCGTTCGTAAGGAGGATCATCCTTTCTATAACGTTTTTTAATTCCCTGACATTGCCGGGCCAGTCATATTTGATAAAATATTCCAGTGCATCCTTGTCGATTCCCGTAATCTCTTTCTTCAGATCTTTTGAGATGACGCCGATAAAATACTCCACCAGGAGAGGAATATCCTCTTTTCTTTTTCTTAACGGGGGTATGACAAGCGGGACAACGTTGAGCCGGTAATACAGATCATCCCTGAATATCACTTTTTCCACCAGCTTCTTCAGGTATTTGTTGGTGGCGGATATAATCCTTACATCGACGCTTATGTCCTTTACTCCGCCAAGCCTCCTGAAACTCTTGGTTTCAATAACCCTTAACAGCTTTGCCTGGGTGGACAGGTCCATATCACCGATTTCATCAAGGAACAGTGTCCCCTTGTCGGCAAGCTCAAACATACCCTTTTTGGGTGCCTTTGCATCGGTAAATGCGCCTTTTTCATGGCCGAAAAATTCACTCTCTATAAGATGTACCGGGATGGCAGAACAGTTAAGATCGACAAAGGGCTTGTCCTCACGCACACTCGCACAATGGATCGCCCGTGCAAACAATTCCTTGCCTGTCCCGCTTTCCCCCTGAACAAGAACGGTCGTATCGCTTGCTGCAAGCTTTTTAGCTATTGTAATGGCATTTTTTATTCCCTCAGACTCGGCGACAATCCTGTGAAACCCGTACTGGTTGTGTACCTTATCTTTAAATATCTCAAGTTCATTTTTAAGCTTAAAAAGTTCCAATGCCCGGTTGACGGTCAGCTTGAGTTTCTCAGCGTCAAACGGTTTTACTATATAATCGAATGCCCCGGTTTTTATGGCATTGATGGCCGAATCAATACTGCCGTACGCGGTGATCATGACAACGGGGAGCTCACCGTTTTCTTTCTTTATTGTTCTTAATATATCTATGCCCTCGATATCCGGTAGTTTCATGTCGAGTAAAACGATATCCGGTATGTTTTCTTTTAATCTCAGGAGGCCTTCTGCTCCTGTACCGGCAGATGTAACTTCATGTCCGTCCTTTGAAAGTAATTTTTCAATAGACCATCTTACCAGCTGTTCATCGTCTATAACAAGTACTGTACCCATTGCATTATTCCGTTTATCCTTTTATTTTTTCCCGCTGTCTTTTTTCGCCTTCGACACTTCATCGCTTCCATCATTTTTGTTATTGCTGTCGTACGGTATGCGTACAAAAAATGTAGTACCTTTTCCCTCTTCGGATTCGAATGTTAAACTGCCGTTCATTCCCCTTACAACACTGAGGCTTATCGCAAGGCCGAGTCCCGTACCGTTGCCCTTCGTTGTAAAAAACGGATCGAAGATCCTGTCCCGTATGCCCACCGGTATACCGCTGCCCGTATCTCTGACTTTGATCAGCATATACGGTTCTCCGAACTTATCAATGAATTCTGTCGACACTTCCAATGTCCCGCCATCCGGCATCGACTGCAGGGCATTGAGCATGAGGTTAATGAATACCTGTTCGAGCGCATCCTTATCCGCCATAATATCGGGCATTCCAATATCCAGCGGCAGGACAATATTGATATGATGTGCGGCTGCCTGCGGATTCAGCAATTGCCGTAATGTCTTTATGCTTTCGTTTATATTGAACCGCGTAATGTCGTGGGTTGGAAATTTTGAGAACCTCAGCATATCGCTGACCAGTTTATCTATTTTGCCTATCTGTACCATAATCTGATTAAATACACCCGCGCGCTCCTCGTCGGTTACAAAATCCTCTCTGAATACCTGTAAAACACCGCTGATACCCGCGAGCGGGTTCCTTATCTCATGTGCAAGGGACAATGAGATTTCACCAAGGGATGCAAGCTTATCCATTTGCTGTATCTGCAGTTCCGTTATCTTTCTGGTTTCCGCCTCTTTATAGGCAAGCCGGTCAAGCATTATATTCAGTTGTTCACTCAGAAAACCCAGCTCGTCGTTTTCGTGAAAATCAGATCTGACGGATAAATTCCCCTCCGATGCCTTTTTCAGCGTGTTTACCAGTTCTTCGACCGGTTTCTCTATAACGATCATCGTTATAAGCCATATCGAGAATATCAATATGGAAACTATAATAACGCTCATGGTAAACCAGTTCGACAGCCGTCCGGCAAAAGCCGAGTTGTACCTGCTTGTCGAGATATTTGCATAGAGTAATCCGAGCAGGGTATCTTGGGTCCCATGACATTTGTAGCACGCCTTTTCGTTGTAAATGGGATAGAATACTTCTATATTCTTCCTATGTTTTATTG
>DAHXOM010000240.1 GCA_027364825.1 bacterium
CTCTTATGCATTCTGTCCATTACAAGCTCTTTTATGATATCTGATCTTTATTTTATCGCTTCTATCTTCAAACTTTCGAGAGGTATTCCCTGATATTGTTTTTTGCTTATTTTCTTGTCTTCCGACAATATTTTTACTTTAAATCCTGCACTCTTAATCTTCATTAAGTAATCTTCTTTCAGCAGGGCTCCTCCCACACATCCGGCTATTAACTCATCATCGTTCCTTTGTTCTTCGGAAATATTCTTCAACAATACGATATCGGAAATATAGGCTTTACCGCCTTTTTTCAGCACTCTAAATGCTTCTTTGAAAACCTTTGATTTATCCGGAGCAAGGTTAATAACGCAATTACTGATAATGACATCGATGGAATTACTATCGACCGGCAATTTTTCTATATCTCCAAGCCGGAATTCAATATTTTTGTAACGAAACTTCTTCGCATTATTGTGTGCCTTTTCAATCATTTCCGGCGTTATATCGACTCCTATGATCCGTCCCGTACTGCCCGCTTTCCTGGCGGCAAGAAAACAATCGAAGCCTGCTCCGGAACCCAAATCCAAAACGGTATCTCCTTCTTTGATATTTCCCATGCCGGTCGGATTGCCGCAACCAAGGCCAAGATTGGCATCAGAAAAACGTACTATTTCCGTTTTAGAATAGCCGATGTTTTTTGCAATTTGCTCGTTCGTGCTATTATCTCCGCAATCGCAGCTATTGCCGCAACAACCAGCGTTGCTGTTGATTGCGATTTCACCGTAATGCTTTTGGACGATTTGTTTAACATTATATTTTTTCATATATTTTATCTCCTTAATCTATACTATGGTTCAACTCTTACTTTTTTCTCTCACTCGGCATATATTCCTATATCACGATATAGTGATATATTAAACATTATCCGATATACGTCAAGGAAAATACACTTCAATGTATTTGCGGGTATGAAACTCTTTCATGCAGCGGGTTTTCCCCGCTGGCGACGTACGGTAAGATGAAGATTATCCTTCAGAGCCGGAAAGAAGCTTTTTTAATAGTTTTTTGGCTGCTTCAGGATCTTTAACCTTGCACTGTGCGATGAGATCGTATGGATTTATCAATTTATTGCGTATGATGACACCCGGCGACGACAGAATGCTGTGCTTATTTGCAAGCTCATCCGCAATCTTGTCCTCTCCAAGATAGAATACCTTGAACGGTATCTTCTCTTTCTCAAGAAAGCGGACAACAATATCACTCTTTCTGCATTTCCTGTTTCTGATGATGGTAACCGTACGGTTCAACGTCTGGCTCATCTTAAACAATCTTTTTCTTTTTAAAGAGCGTCAATTCCGTTCTCTTTGCAAACCATACAAGCACGAGCATAACCGGGACCTCGATGAGCGGACCTATGACTGTTGCGAGTGCTACGGTCGGATTAAAGGCTGTAATGGCTATTGCAATGGCTATCTCGAAATCCCTGCCTGTCGAATTGAATGCCACCGCAACCGCATCACGGTAATTTAATCTCATTTTCCAGCCGACGAGATAGACTACGACAAACATCGTCCAGAAAAATATGATCATGGGCACGGCCATCTGAACTATGAGAAACGGCTTCTTCAGGATCAAATCGCCTTTCAGGGCAAACATGACGATAAGTGTAAATAGAAGCCCGACAATGGATAAGGTATCCAGGTAGAATTTCAGCTTGTGAAACCATTCTTCGCCGAATCTCTTTACACCGAGGAATCTGGTGAGAATACCTGCAATAAGCGGGATGCCAAGATAGAGGAGCACGCTCTGCCCGACAACCCAGACATCGAATTCAACATTGCCGAGCAGGAGTTTTGCATAGAGCGGGATAAGCAGCATTTGAATGATGGAATTCACGGCAACGAGTATTATCGCGAGAGGCGCATTACCTCCGGCAAGGTAGGTAAAAACAATCACCATTGCTATGCATGGGGCAAGTCCGTATAAAACAAGTCCGGTATAAAGGTCAGGCTCACTGCCCAGAAACATCTTTGCCAGCAACAACATAAAAAAAGGGGCTATTGCATAGTTGAAGAACATGACGATAAGAAGCTGCTTCGGCGATCGTACTGCCCTGCCAAGGTCTTCAAATTTAATATTTGCCATTGCGGGATATATCATCATGAAGAGGCCGATAACAACACCGAGTGCAAGGGTGTTTGGAATGCTGAATTCATAAGTCCCGTGAACTATGGATTTAATAGCGTCGATAGGCGGTGTAAGTGCAAAATTCGAAATCCCATACAACCTGCCGATACCAATACCAATTGCCATGCTCACGATTACAAAAACCGGAAGTAGTCTGAAGTTGTGTAATTTCTCAAGGAACCTTCTGAACACGTTTTAACTCCTCTACAAGTATTTCTATTTTTTTCCTTATCTCATCTCTCGCACCCCGAAAGGCATTCAAGACCTCTTCTTCAGTACCGGTTGCCGACTTAGGGTCATCGATAGACCAGTGGATGCGCTTAATCCGCGGCGGTGTCATGGGACACATTGCCTCTGCACTGCTGCAGAGGGTGATTATCATATCCATCTTATGCAACAGATCATCATCTATACCTTTTGAGGTCTGGTTTGAAATGTCTATACCTATTTCATTCATTACCTGAATCGTTTTCGGATGAATGGTTGAAGGCATAACACCTGCACTATAGGGCTCTATCAACCCCTTTCCCAATATTCTTGTAATCCCTTCTGCCATCTGGCTCCTGCATGAATTACCCGTACAGAGAAACATTATTTTAAACATCCGTAGCCTCTGCTGCCTGAGAACTATTTATTTTCATGAGGCAGTCCTGTTCCATTTTAGTATTAGTATAAAGTCAGCCTGCTCGACAATGTTCCCTTTATCCTTAATTTTATACATATGTATTCCAGAACATTATAATTTCATTTTCACATCAACCATGGGGGTTAAGCCCTTTTGCATGTGGTTGATAAATTCGTTAAATTGAGTAACAAATTCAATATAAGCATCTACATCTACTCTGCCGTTTTTAATAAACGGATTTTTCCATTGTGAACGGAGCGACTCGATGTCTTTTTTAAAACTATCAGATTTTGCAAGCTCGAGAAGCTCTTTTTTGGCCTGTTCGGAAAGTTTCATCGTCCACCATCTTTAAATAATTTATTGTATAAATCTTCCATCCCAAAGAGCTTGAAATATTCCCTTATTAATTTCCTATCGAGCAGATCTCTGTAGAGAGAAACAAGCACTTCTATATCGGAAATGTCTATCTTTTCTCTCGAAGGATCATTAAAAACAGACTGAAGCTTCAGCCCTATAATGTCTTCGGGAAGCAATATTTTTATTTCTAATTTACCGTTAAAAATATCTTTTGTTTTTGCCCTCTGTAACATTTCAAGGCTTACTTTTCTAAAAGCATGAATAAAATCCATACCGCAAATATTCTCATGGATGAGAGGTATTGTGA
>DAHXOM010000212.1 GCA_027364825.1 bacterium
AGTGTGATCTTAAAAATGAAATCACCGATGGTCAAAGGATAACCCGATTTTAATAATTTCTGGACAACGCGAAATCCCAGAAAGCCTTTGCGGCCTTCCGGATGTAGTCGACGCTCATAAACACGTCCCGGTTGTTCCACATATTGGGCGGCCAAAAATATACCTCAAACCACGAACGCCGGAAGATGCGGTAAACCTGCTCCGGAGTTACCCCCTTGGGTGTATAAAGAGGAAGCGGGCCATGACCGAACATAAAATCCTTCCACACGCCCGGCGCAACCTCGCCTTTTACCTTTGCCTGTTCGAAGACCTCTGAACCGGGAAACGGCATCATCCTGCTGAAGGAGGGATAGTTAGAACCGAGGTTGCGTGCAAACCTTACGGTCTCCTTCATCTCGTCCAGCGTCTCTGTCGGATGCCCGAAGATAAAACAAGCCTGTGTCTTAATCCCGTGACTCTTGCAAAGGGAAACAGCATTCTTCATCTGCTCATTGGTAATCCTCTTTCTGTCGAGATAGCGAACGCGTTCCACTCCTGATTCAACACCAAAGCCTATTTTCCGGCACCCGGCATTTTTCATCACCACGAGAAGGTCATTATCGATCCGATCGGCGCGCGAGCCGCAGCCCCACTGGAAGTTCAAACCGCGCTTGATGATGGAATTGCAAAGCTCCACAACCCGTGAACGGTTCAGCGTGAATATTTCGTCCACGAATTCCACCCACTCGATTCCCAGCTCTTTGACCATCCATTCCAGCTGATCCACCGTGTTCTCAATGCTGAGACTCCTGACCCGTATACGATCAACCTTACTGCAATAAATACAATCGTACGGACACCCCCGGGAGGTGATAAATGAGATTGTCCGCAGATGCGTGCTCGGTGAATAATACCTTTCTACCGGCAGAAGGTCCAGAGCAGGCCATGGAAGGGCATCCAGGTCATCTACGATTTTTCTCTCGCCGATAACAAGCTGTCCCTGCTTATGCACGATCAGATTCGGGGTTTCTTTGGGCTCTTTACCGCCGAGGATGGATTCGCAGAAATCCAGAAACTCATATTCGCATTCACCGATAAACCCATACGGAACGTCAAGCGCCTGCACGCTCCATGGATCCGCGTTGATGTGCGCCCCGCCGGCAACAACAACCGCTTCCGGGTAAGATACATGGATTGCGCGCACGAGTTCATAGGAGGACCTCAGGGTAAGGGACATGATCGAGATGCCAATGATCCTCGGCTTGATGTCCTTAATGTACCGGACGACATCCTTGATTGTCATTCCGAGGGCAGAACTGTCCAGAATGGCGACGGAAATACCATGCGCCCGCAGCATGCCGGCTAACAGAGAAATCCCGAGGTAGGGATAGCGTGTCGGGATATCCGGCGGATTGATCAACAGGCAGTCGACATGACCGTACTGGATCGGCCCCTGCCCTTTTGCGGAAACAGAATTCAGGTATGGTAGTTTCATGGGGATATTATGTTCAGCATGCGCATTGTTTTTCATGGATTTTCTTATTGATTAACATTCAAACTGTAAAATCTCAAGTTTTGTATAGTCTTAAAAGCTTGATATAAATCTATTTATGACTTAGAAATGCCAGAAGATATGAAACGCGGAATGGAGAACATAATAAGAAACCCCGTTAGAAAATCCCCAGGAACCGGGCTTTCTTACGGGGCAAAAAGGACCGTGTATTATGTTATCCTTTCTCTTGTGGTACTTACCTACTTTTTTGTTAGACTGCCGGCGCTCAGACAATCTTTTTTGACCGGTACAATAGCACCAAATGACTTTCCACAGGATTATATAGCCGGCAGGCAACTGCTTGCAGGGAAATCAGTTTACCCTTCTCATTTTGCGGATATTTATACAAGCCTCCTTTCAATCAATGCGAGCAAACAGACAAACGTATACCAACGAATCGAACACCTCAACCCTCATCCACCCTTTACTGCCATGCTCTTGTTTCCTTTATGGTTTTTGAGTTTTCACCATGCAGCATTTTTATGGGGTTTCATAACGATACTGTGTATGTTTCTATCAATTTTCTTATTGATAAAATCCGAAGACATTTCATTGCTGTATTTCCCCTTCATTGCTCTCTTTGTATTGGCATGGCCGCCTTTCCAGTCAAATCTTTATTTTGGTCAAATATCAGTTCTTGTCACCCTGTTTGTTACAACAGGATGGTATTTTTTAAAAAAACGCAGAGAAAATATGTCCGGTATTTTTATTGCGTTGGCAACAATGCTTAAGTTTTATCCCGGGCTTTTGATAGTATATTTCCTTGTTACCAAAAGATGGAAAGCATTCCGGTCTTCGATTATCATCGCAGGTGTCATAATCATCCTTACTTTAATCGTAACAAGAAATGATTTCTTATACTTAATCTTTAATGTAATGCCGCGGGACATAAAATATTGGCAGGCTGACATGATGAATTCTTCGCTGAACGGCTTCTTCTCCAAATTATTTCTGCCCATGCTGACATCCAATACGACAGCCTTTACACTATTCATAAGTCCATTGATGAAAAACCTGCTTTTTTATACTGCCGCAGTGTTACTTTTGTTTTACTCGGTACTATACGTCAAAAGGTATTATCATAATAATGACCTGGGTTTTTCTCTTTTTCTTATCCTGTCTTTAGTGCTCTCCCCACTTTGCTGGGATCATTTCTTTACCCTGCTGTTGATATCATTTGTTATCTTAATAAAGGAAATTATAAAGATAAATAATAATTATGAGATAACTATTTTTATCATATCGTTATTGCTCATATCCATTGATG
>DAHXOM010000262.1 GCA_027364825.1 bacterium
CGACAGAGGCTTCAAGACAGCGGTTAATTTTGCAATGGAGCCTGAACAGGCCGCTCCTCAGCCTGTTACAATGAAGAAGCAAATGGTATTTATAGAAAAAGATAAAAAGAAGATCGTGATAACAGAGAAGATATTCTTCCAGCTCGGCAAGTCGAAGATCATGCCTGTTTCGTTCGGCATACTCAATGAACTTGCAGGCCTGCTTATAAAAAATCCCGATATAAAAATCCGTGTGGAAGGATATACGGACAGCATCGGCAGGCCGGCGACAAACCTCAGGCTTTCGCAGGCAAGGGCAGAGGCTGTCATGCGGTATCTTGCGGATAAAGGTGTTTCCTCCGGCAGGATGACTGCAAAGGGCTTTGGCATGGCATCACCCATAGCGGACAACAGAACGGCAAAAGGCAGGGCCGAGAACAGGCGCGTGGAGTTTGTCATAACATCGAAATAAACCCCGTTAAAAAAGGACTTAGCAAGGGCAGGGCCTGCCCTTGCTATAAAATACCGATGGAGAAGTTCCCCTGCTTCATTTTCAAAAGCGTTTTCCGTTTCGATTTCAAGACTGCAAACCAGAAAAACCTTGTTTCCAGCAGCAGGAATGTAGTATAGATACTAGATATGAAAAAAGATAAGGAACAGAATATAAATAACGTATTTAAGCTATGGGGCGGCAGGTTCGAACAGGAGCCCGCTGAGGTCGTCAACAGGTTTACCAACTCCCTGCTGACGGATTCAAGGCTTGCCCTGTATGATATAAAAGGCAGTGTTGCACAGGCCGAAGGATTATTACACGCCGGCGTGCTGAATCCTACCGAATGCGACCGCATCAAGCAGGGACTGCATAAGATTGAGCTTGAGTTCAAAACAGGGCGGTTTGCTTTTGACGATCGCGATGAAGACATACATACGGCCATAGAAAAGAGGCTGCACGCTCATATCGGCGATACCGCCTATAAACTCCATACCGGCAGGAGCCGCAACGATCAGGTTGTTACGGCCTTCAGGCTGTACCTGCTTGACGAGATAAAGGTTATTATTTCAAGGCTGCTCGATGTGCAGACTGCACTCCGCTCGCAGGCATCGAAGTATCAGGGTGTTCCCATGCCGGGGTTTACCCATACCCAGCATGCCCAGCCGGTATTACTGAGTCATCATCTCCTGGCGTACACGGAAATGTTCAACAGGGATATCGAAAGGCTTTTCCATGCTTATTATGCCGCCTCTAGTATGCCGCTTGGATCCGGGGCACTTGCAGGAACGCCATACAATATCGACCGGGAGGCATTATCAAAACTCCTGGGATTTAAAGACATCAGCGCAAACAGCATCGATGCGGTTTCGGACAGGGATTTTGCCGCAGACACGGTTTACGCGGTCAGCGTGCTGATGATGCATTTCTCCAGGCTTTCGGAGGAGCTTGTTCTCTGGTCTACCGATGAGTTCGGATTCGTTTCCCTGCCGGATGCATTCACAACCGGCAGCAGCATTATGCCTCAGAAAAAAAATCCCGATGTTGCAGAGCTTACACGGGGAAAAACAGGCAGGGTGTACGGTTCGCTGATCAACATACTGACCATGATGAAAGGGTTACCGCTTGCTTATGACAGGGACATGCAGGAGGATAAGCCCGCAGTGTTTGACGCGGTGGATACCGTAAAGATTGTCCTCGAGGTCTGGGCACCGTTCATCAGCGGTTTATCGTTCAACACCGCAAGATTAAAAGGAGCATTATTACAGGGGAACCTTCTCGCCACAGATATTGCGGATTATCTTGTACGCCAGGGCATGCCGTTCAGAAAGGCGCATGAGATTACCGGCAGGATAGTGCTGTATGCAGTAAAAAAAGGTGTTGATGTCGCTTCACTCGATTATGAGACTTTTAAGGCTTTCTCTCCGGTATTCAAGCCTGAAATTCGTTCTATGCTCGATATGAAGACCTCTATTAACAGCAGGGCTGTGCCCGGAGGCACAGCCGAGAAGCAGGTGAGGAATGCCATGGAAAGGCTGGGAAAGAAGATCAAACATTATGGAGATCTTCTCAAAAGACTTTAAATACTGTTTGGGCCCTTTCATAATCTCGCTGCTGCTGTTCCTGCAATGCGGTTTAAAGGCGCCCCCCGTACCCTATCCCCTTGCAAAGCCGGTTGCCATAACCAATCTCACTGCAATGGCACGGGGCAAGAGCATCATGCTGTTATGGAAAATTCCCGATAAAAACACCGATGGCTCGGCCCTGAAAGACATAAAAGGATTTAATCTTGTACGGGCGGGTATTCCCATAAGCCGGACAGGCACGGACGAAAAAGAGGTGTACAAACAGTGGAGATATGATTATAAATCGGGCGATCATTACATGAGTATCAACGATACGGATCTAGAGTATGGCTACCGGTACTCATATCTCGTACTTACTGTTACGAAGAACGACATTGTAAGCGATCCTTCCAATCCGGTTGTGGTTTCCTGGGACAAGCCGTTCATGCCCCCTTCGCATATAAGGGCACAATCAGGTTCGCATTTTATAGAACTATCGTGGGATCGTCCGGAATCATACAGTGACGGATCAAAAATAAGAACAACCGTTTATTATAATCTTTATAGAAGTCTGAAGATGGATAATTTCCCGCTGTTTCCGATAAATCCGGCACTCATATCCGGTACGACGTACATCGATGGGGATCTCCAGGATAATGTCCCTTACTTTTATGAGGTTACCGGTGTGTCCAAGGTTAGCGATACAGCGGTTGAAAGTGTCCCCTCTGCGGAGATAATGGCAGTACCGGTTGACCTTGTATCTCCTGCAAGGCCGTACGGCTTGGCAGGAGCCCCTTTGAAAAACGGCATTGCTTTGAGCTGGGAGTCGAATACAGAATCGGATATACTCGGGTATCGCCTGTACCGGAGGTCCGGGAACAGCAAAGTATTCAAGCAATTGAATGTACAGCCGGTATCCGGGACAACGTATGTGGACACCGGTGCACAGAGAGGTTATAATACATATTATGTAACGGCTGTGGACAATTCTGAAATGCATAATGAAAGTGCGCCTTCGGAAAGATATAAAATACTTTACCCCGTTAGAATGTCCGGTCATTGAAGACGGAGATAATGCGATAAACACCGGTGCATCGCTCACGAAAACTGTAGCTTTACCGGACAATGTCCACTATAAAATACAAAGGACGTGTAACGGCATAAATTTTGAATCCCTGAGAGGAAGAAAGCGGTCAAAAGCCGTGTCTTTCTAACGGGGTGGACAGGAGATAGAGATGAATTTTTTTGGCTACAAAAACGGAGAACTGTACTGCGAGGACGTAAAGGTGCGGACCATACTGGAAAAGGTCGGGTCGCCCGTATACATCTACAGCGCAAGGACATTGAAACGGCATTACAATGTTTTTAAGAACGCGTTCGTCAGAACGAAGCCGTTGATCTGTTTTTCGGTGAAGGCGAATTCCAACATGGCGGTCATCGCGCTCTTTTCATCGATGGGTGCTGGTGCGGATATCGTGTCCGGCGGGGAACTTTTCAGGGCTGTCGGAGCCGGCATAAACCGCAAAAAAATAGTTTATTCCGGTGTGGGGAAAACACCGGAGGAAATAGTCTATGCCCTGGCAGAGGATATACTCATGTTCAATGTCGAATCGATAGAGGAACTCGAGGCCGTGGATGAGGCAGCGGCACTGATGGGTGTAAAAGCCCCTGTCAGCATAAGGGTGAATCCCGACATAAATCCTCATACCCATCCCTACATATCGACCGGCATGAAAAAAAATAAATTCGGCATAGATATCCGGTACGCTCAGGAGGCATACGCACTGGCAAAGTCGAAACACCATATACAGGTTATCGGTATCGATATGCATATCGGTTCCCAGTTAACGGAGGTTTCCCCTATCGTGGATGCCTTAAAAAGGGTGCAGGGACTCATAAAAGATATCAGGAAGAATGGGATAGACATACAGTATATGGATATCGGCGGCGGTCTTGGCATAACCTATAAAGATGAAAAAGCAGCGTCCCCGGATAAATATGCCGGAGCAATAGAACGTGCGTTAAAAGATTTTCGCGGCAGGCTTATCCTTGAACCGGGCAGGGTACTTGTCGGTAATGCTGGCATTCTCGCAGCAAAGGTGCTATACAGAAAACAGAACGGAATGAAAAAATTCATGATTGTGGATGCAGGCATGAACGATTTAATACGGCCAAGTTTTTATGATGCTTATCACGAAATACTCCCCGTTGAGAAAACACAATCAAGACTTTTTAAACAGGATGTTGTCGGTCCTATATGTGAATCGGGTGATTTTTTTGCACATGACAGGAGTCTGCCTTTGCTTGAAAGGGGACAAGCGATAGCCCTTATGAGCGTTGGAGCGTATGGATTTTCAATGTCATCCAACTACAATTCACGAAAAAGGGTGGCAGAGGTGCTGGTGAACGATAAGGAATATTATGTTGTACGAAAAAGGGAAACAAACAATGATCTCATAAAGGGTGAAGGGATTCCTTCCTTTATAAAGATAAGGAGCAAACATGTCTAAAAGGGTTATAAAATTTACAAAGATGCAAGGAACAGGCAACCACTTTATCATAATAGATTCTCTGAAAAAGGAAGAAAAGCTTTCTCCCGAGCAGATCAAGAGGCTGTGTACCCCGGCATTCAGTATAGGTGCGGA
Source organism: bacterium (assembly GCA_027364825.1). Lineage (GTDB taxonomy): Bacteria > JAMCPX01 > JAMCPX01 > JAMCPX01 > JAMCPX01 > JAJYLM01. The sequence goes on from DAHXOM010000262.1 coordinate 4,680, forward strand.
CCAGTTGTTAATGATACTGCCTTCAAAAGTCGCGGATTTCAGGATGCGGATATTCAATGCGGACGGTGGAGAAGTGGAAATGTGCGGTAATGGCATACGGTGTGTTGCAAAGTATCTTGTTGAGCATGGATACACAAAGAAGAGAGAGCTTGAGATAGAGACACTCGCAGGCATAAAAAAACCGGTTATAAAGGGCGACAAAATAAGGGTTGATATGGGTGAACCGATATTCGATGCAAAGCTTATCCCGGTAAGGCTGAGCGGAAGGGTCATCAACAGGGCAATAAAGGTAGAAGACATGGATTTTAAGATCACCTGCGTTTCGATGGGTAATCCACATACCGTTATATTTATGGACAAAATAGACAAGTTTAATGTCCAGAAATACGGTTCTGCCCTTGAGAACAACAAGATGTTCCCTAAAAAAACGAATGTGGAGTTTGTCGAAAAGATAGACGACAATGAACTTAAAATGCGTGTTTGGGAACGCGGCAGCGGGGAGACGCTCGGTTGCGGTTCAGGAGCCTGTGCAGTCGGTGTTGCAGGTGTTTTGAACAACAAAAGCAGGGAAAACGTATTGATACATTTACGAGGCGGTGACCTTGAGATCGAATGGACAAAGGATAACCACGTTTATCTGACCGGTCCGGCCGAAGAAGTTTTTAGAGGAGAGATAGATGTCTGACACGAAAAATATGAAAGGTATAATTACAGCCATAATTACACCGTTTAAAGGGAATAAAGTCGATAAGAAGGCTTACAAAGAACTTGTTGAAATGCAGATAAAGGCGGGTATTTCCGGGATTGTTCCGTGCGGGACTACCGGAGAATCCGCAACGCTGGACTTTGATGAGCATGAAATGCTGATAGATGATACGCTGGAGATCGTCAATCACCGGTTGACCGTTATAGCCGGTGCAGGCTCCAACAACACGAAAGAGGCAATCAGGTTAACGGAGCATGCCCGGAAAGCCGGCGCGGATGCAGCACTGAGTATAACGCCGTACTATAACAAGCCGACACAGACCGGTATGTACGAACATTTCCGTGCAATTGCAGAGGCTGTCGATATTCCGCTCATTCTTTATAATGTACCCGGCAGAACAGGCGTGAACATGCTGCCCGAGACCGTTGCGAGGCTTTCGGAGATCAAGAATATAATCGGCATAAAAGAGGCAACGGGTTCTTTGCAGCAGGTCACCGAAACAATGAAGTTGTGCAGGAAAGGTTTTATGGTACTTTCCGGCGATGATTTTACCGCCCTGCCGAGCATAGCCGTCGGAGCGAAAGGGGTAATATCCGTAACATCGAATATAGTCCCGGCCGGGATGGTGGAGATGTTCAGGGCTTATGAGAGCGGGAACATGCAGAAGGCCATAGACATTAATCTAAAGCTGTGGCCGCTTCACAATGCCATGTTCATAGAGAGCAACCCCATACCCGTTAAAGCAGCGGCACATCTTATGGGATGGATATCCGGTGAGATAAGACCCCCCCTAACGCCCATGACCGGTGCAAACCTGGATAAGCTTAAAACAGCCTTGGCAGGACAGGGGCTTATCAATGCCTGACCAGGTTTTTGTTGCCGTTAACGGCATTATGGGAAGGATGGGCCTGCAGATAGCCCGGCTGTTGTACCAGGATCCGTCTTTTACAATTGCCGGCGGTATAGAGAGAAAAAACCATCCGTCGATAGGCGTCGATATCGGGACGCTTCTTCAGGGAAAGAATTCCGAAGTAAAAGTCACGGATGATCCGGAGATGATAAAGACGAAACTGGATTGCATTATAGATTTTACAACACCGGCTTCGACACTGGCAGTCCTTGAGTATGCAAGAAAGAAAAAAGTAGCCATGGTTATCGGAACCACGGGATTTTCCAAGGAAGAGACAGAAACGATCAATCAGGCAGGGAAAGAGATTCCCATTGTCATATCTCCCAATATGAGTGTACTGGTAAACCTGGTTTTTAAACTTGTTGAACTTGCCGCACACGTTGTTGGAGACGGTTACGACGCCGAGATTGTAGAGGCGCATCATAAGAATAAAATCGATGCACCGAGCGGCACCGCGATTAAACTGGCAGATATCATTGCCCATGCCTACAACAAGCGGCTTACCGATACAGCACGGTATGAACGCCATGGGCAGATAGGTGTCCGGCCCAGGGGCGAGATTGGAATCCAGACCCTGCGCGGAGGAGATATTGTCGGAGAGCATACGGTCATGTTTATAGGTACGGGAGAAAGGCTCGAGATAACGCACAGGGCGACGAGCAGGGAAAACTTTGCAAACGGTGCATTACTCGCGGCTCAATGGGCTGCTCACAAACAACCCGGTATTTACAGTATGAGCGATGTTCTCGGCTTAACCAAAAAACTGCAATAATAAATTCCGTTTGTTTGTTCTGAGCACCTGCACGGAAGAATGCGGCATATTATCCACCTTCTGAACGATTTAAACAGTTTAAACGGTTTGAGCCTCTCAAGGTCATGCTTTGTGCCCCCAGTTCAAAGTTTATTGACATCCTAATCAAAAAGATATTTATACATCTGAGAATAGAAGAAAGGAGGCACTATGGTTTCTTTTGAATTAAGCGAAGAACAAACCCTGCTCAGGGATACCTGCAGGGATTTTGCTTTGACAATAATGCGAAAGCAAGACAGGCCGGCAGACGAATCGGGTGAGATACCGGCGGATATTATAAAACAGGGACATGAGCTTGGATTAACAACGTGATACATCCCCGAGGTATACGGCGGGGCAGGCGGGCAGATTTCTGCGCTGGACAGTGTTATCGTACTGGAAGAACTTGCCTACGGCAATCTTTCAATGACCGTAAATATTCTCGCACCCTCGTTGTTTAACATACCCCTGATGCTGTACGGTACGGAAGAACAAAAAAAGAAGTATTTCACCATGAACAAGCCGGACCAGTTTCAAGGGTTTACATCGGCACTCGTCGAACCTTCTGTCCGGTTTGATACTGAAGCATTAAAAACAACGGCAGTGGATGATGTTGATGATTTTGTTCTGAACGGTGATAAGGCCTTTGTTACAATTGCGGATTCTGCGCTTGCAACACTCGTGTTTGCGAAGAAGGGCAGCGGCGAAGGACTTGCAGGAATTGACGGGTTTATACTGCCATCGGGCGGGTTTACCGTAAAGGAAAGGGAAAAAAATCAGGGATTAAGGGCCTTAAAACAGTTTTCAATATCGCTTGACGGTGCACGGGTGCCGCGCAATGAAGTGCTGAAGCTTTCGGGCGGATTTGCAAACCTGCTCGCGCGGTCAAGGACAGCCTCAATAGCCCTTACAACAGGGGTATGCAGGGCAGCATACGAATATGCCCTTGCCTATGCAAAAGAGCGTATAGCTTTCGGAGAGCCGATCGCTTCGAGACAGTCGGTTGCCTTTACCCTTGCAGAAATGGCCATGGAGATAGATGCCATGCGTCTCATGGCGTGGAAATCGGCATGGATGCTCGATAAAGGGATGGACACGTACAAAGAGGCATCGATTGGCAAAAGGTATGCGGCGGATGCTGCCATGTTTATAACCAGGAACGCGACCCAGATCCTGGGAGGGCATGGTTTTGTACGGGAGCATCCGGTTGAGATGTGGTACCGGGATGCACGGTCATTTGCAGTATCAGAGTTTATGGCGATTGTATAAGGAGGCTTAAATGATAGATTTTGAATTCACACCGATAATGAAGATGGCAAAAGAGTTTACTCACAATTACGCACGTGATGTTATGAGACCCATTGCAAGGAAGTACGACGAAGAGGAGCATGTGGAGCCTACAGAATTCATACAGAAGACCCACGAGATGTTCAGGTCGTTGGGTTTTAGTTTTTCGACGGCAAATGCAAGCGGTGATAAAGAAGAGAAATCCGAACACAAAGAAAAGCATGAGAGACCGAAAATGGAAATGAACCTGCTCGGCGCCATTGCAATAGAAGAGATCGCATGGGGGTGCCCGGGTCTTACCCTGAGGATTCCGGGACCGGGCCTCGGTGGTGCCGCGATCATGGCCGCAGGTACTCCGGAACAAAAGAAGAGGTTTATGAAGATCCTGAACGGACCGAAACCGAGTTACGGTGCAATGGCTCTGACCGAGCCGGGCTTTGGTTCCGATGCCTCTGCTGTGGCTACAACGGCGGTTAAAGACGGTGATTATTATATAATCAACGGAACCAAGATCTTTGTTACCGGCGGTGATATGGCAGATCTCTATGTTGTTTGGGCAACGCTTGGCAAAGACCTCGGCAGGGCGGGTATAAAGGCATTCGTCATCGAGAAGGGAACACCAGGTCTTAAGATGGCAAGGCTGGAACACAAACTCGGGATACGGGCCTCGGACACGGCAGAAGTGGTACTTGAGGACTGTCGCGTACATAAGGACAACCTTCTTGGCGGTGAAAAGAAAGAAGAAAAAGGTTTTAAAGGGGCTATGCAGACGTTTGATGCAACAAGACCCATGGTTGCAGCCATGGCAATAGGTATAGCAAGGTCTGCTTATGATTACGTGTATGAGGATTTTGTTGTGAAGAACGGCCTGGAGATAAACTATGGCAAGCCCCTGCATAAAAGAGGATACATAGAAACAGTGCTTGAGGACATGGAGGCAAAGATCAGTGCGGCGAGATTACTCACCTGGAAGGCCGCGTGGATGCTCGACCATAGTCTGCCGAACCTGAAAGAGGCCTCCATGGCAAAGGCAAAGGCGGGCACTGTTGTTGATGAGATCACACAGAAGGCAATAGAACTCTACGGGCCCGAGGGCTATTCGAGAAGGCACCTGCTCGAAAAATGGATGAGGGACGCAAAGGTTTACGATGTGTTCGAGGGTACCGGCCAGATCCAGCGGCTTGTCGTAGCACGGGCGATCCTCGACTATACAAGGAAAGAGTTGAAATAGGAGGTATCCATGTCTTCTACCCACAACGATTGGGACAAGCTCGATGATCTATCCAAGGACCTCGAACGGGCGCGCGTATCGATGACAGAGGAATTTGATGCGATAGACTGGTATCAGCAGAGGATAGCGGCTACCAAGGATCCGGAGTTGAAACATATTCTGTCACACAACAGGGACGAGGAAAAAGAACATGCCGCAATGCTCATGGAGTGGATCAGGAAGCACGATCCAGAACAGGAAAAGGCGTTCAAAGAGCACGATTGATCCCCCCCAATGCAATAGGAAAGCCAGCAATAAAGGATGAGCCAGAGGCTGAAAGTAGCGGTATTCTTCGAATATTCGAAAAAACAAATCCCCTCCAACCCCCCTTTACTAACGGGGGGTAGGGGGGATTAGGTGGATCACACAATCCTTCCGACCCAGCTTCGCTTTTTAGCTTCTGGGGTGGTATTTGTCGTACATCCGCTTCAGCATCTCTGTATTTACGTGTGTGTAGATCTGGGTTGTCGATATGTCCGAGTGTCCGAGCATGAGCTGGACGGATCGAAGATCAGCACCGTGTTCAAGCAGGTGTGTGGCAAAGGAATGCCGCAGGGTATGCGGCGAGACATGCTTTGTTATTTTTATCTTCTTCAGGTACGTTTTCAGGAGCTTCCAGAAGCCCTGCCTCGTAAAGCAATCACCCTGCTGGGTCAAAAACAGGCAGTCTGTTGTTCGCCTTAAAAAGGCCGGCCTGCTTTCATCAAGGTATTGTGCAACCGCCTCTTTTGCCGCGTCACCGATGGGGACGATCCTTTCTTTACCGCCCTTGCCCTTGACCTTTATATAGCCAACGGTCATTTCGATGGAATTCAGCGTCATTCCAACAAGCTCGGATACACGCAGTCCCGTTGCATACATAACCTCCAGCATGGCCTTGTCCCTTATCTGTCTTTTCTTGTCCCGTATCATGGACGGGCTGTTCAGAAGGGATTCGACCTCCGATTCGTTCATCACCTGGGGAAGTTTTCTGTCTCTCTTCGGGAGTTCAAGTATGTGGACGGGGTCTTTTTTAAGAATACCTTCTTTGAGTAAGAACCTGAAAAAATTCCTTATGCTCACCTGATATCTTACAACCGAAGATGATGTTAGATTATTATTTTTCAATGATTTCAGAAAACCGAGTATCTTATCCGTTTTTATGTCCCGGACATCGGTTATACCGGATTCATTCAAAAAATCCGAGAATCTCTTCAAATCCGCACTGTAGGCGGAAACGGTGTTCCTGGATAATCCTTTTTCAGAGGCTATATAATTTATAAAGCCGTCTATGGCGTTATCTATATTCATCTTTCTATGAACCGTCGTCCTCTTTCCGAATGATGGATTTTAATTCCGAAACCAGCCGCTCTGTGTCCTGTGTGCCCGTTATTTTTCCTCCGCCGATCTTTTCGACATAAAAGATGTCGGCTACCTGATCTACCCTGGTTGTAATCTTGGCGATGACGATATTCAGATCGAAACTTGATATGGTACGGGTTATGTCGTACAGAAGTCTCTGCCTGTCCTGGGTGTATATCTCGATGAGAGTATAGATATCGGAGACATCGTCATTGACGATGATTTCCGTGGGCTGTTTGTTGATGACCTTCTCTTTCAGTATGGATGGTTTAAATCGCGCGGATAACAGGGACTCGACGTTGATTTTCCCGGACAGGCATTCCCGGAGATCGTTGATGAACCTCTGGAGCTTGTATTCCGGGTACGGGTGGAGTTTATCTATGTCTTCGACCCTGAAAACATCTATTACAATACCGTCTTTTCTCACGGAAATATTCGCATCCATGATGTTCGCACCCGTCGATGAAAGTACCCCTGCTATTGTCGAGAAAATGCCCGGCCTGTCTGTTGTGCAAACACTGATCTTTGTATAACCGTGCTGCTGGTTGACGGTCCCGGATACAGCAAGAACACCGTCTGTCTTGAACTGGTTGATCAGCGTGAAATGTTCCAGGATCTCCTGCGCCGAATAGGTTGTGAAGTACCGTGACTTAAACCCGTCGAGAAACTCGTCGATGATGCTGTTGTCGGCGATATCCTGCAAGTCCGCTTTTACTTTCTCTTTTGCGACATGATATTTCTCTGTCGTAAGCCTTGCCATGTCCAGCCCCTGTTCAAGGGCCTCTTCCGACCTCTTATAGAGTTCGTTGATGAGCGCACCTTTCCACTCGGTCCAGACATTCGACGATACTGCACGGAGGTCCGCAACGGTAAGCAGGTACACCATCTTCAGATTTTCCCGCCTTTTTACAAGCTTGGAAAATTCATAGATCAATTTCTCGTCGTTGATATCCCTCCGCTGTGCAGTATCGGAAAGAATAAGATGGTTCCTGACGAGAAAGGATACAAGCTCGGCATCGGTTTGAGCCATACCAAGCCTGAGAGCGATGTTGTATGCCATTTCACTTCCTTTTCTCGCATGGTCCTTGCCGTGTCCCTTCCCGATATCGTGCAGGAATGCTCCCAGCAGAAGAACGGTTTTATTTTTTACCTGGTTAAAGAGCGACTGCAAAAACTTGTCATTGTTCCCGTCTCTCACCTTTTCGATCTCTTCCACGGTCTTTATGGAATGTATGCCTACCGTATAGATGTGGTACATATCGTACTGTATCCTGTTGGATATCGCTTTAAATTCGCTTATCACGCTGCTGAGTATGCCGTAATCGTTCATCAGGAATAAAATCTTACTCAGGTTTTTCCTCTCGAAGAGAGACAGAAATGCCGGGAACAGCCTGTCTATCCGTCCGTCTTCCTGAAGCCTGAACGTCTCTTTTTTTATCGTGTTCTTGAGAGCAATGGCAGGTTTTACATCCCGGTCTACCAGGATTTCAAAGGTATGTATCAACTCCTCCGGTTTTCTCGAGTACACGTCAGTGCTGTCTTCCTTCAGCATCAGCTGTTTATGGTTTATCATGTAATATTCGTTTATGTATTCCGTCGTTTGCGTGCTTCCGGGAAGAATATGTTTTTCCTTGAGGTAACGTATATAGTCGTCGGCGAGTTCTGCTATCTGGTGTGTGGTCTCGTAAAAATTGCTCAAGAATTTTTCTACCCCCAGGACGTCTTCTTCGTTTTCATAACCCGAAAACGTCGAGAGATGTTTTTGCACTTCGAGGGTCAGCCGGTCGTTCTTGCTGCCGCTGAAAAAATGCATCTCGTTTCTCATCCGCATCAGTATATTATAATTCATGATAAACCGGTCGTACGTATCGGCATCAAAGAACGGTGAATTTTTAAATTCGGTGATGTCGGGGATATCCGTGAAAAGCCTTGTGAGCCATAGCATGGTATGCACGTCCCGCAGCCCTCCGGGTCCCTCCTTTATGTTCGGCTCAAGAGTATAAACCGGTGTTGAATATTTTGTCCGCCGGGCGTAAAGCTCCTGTTCCCTTTCATTAAAAAATTTCTGCGCCGAGCCCCGCACCATGCTGCAAAGTCTGGTGTGGAGGGAATCGAACAGGCTGAAGTTTCCGGCAATAAACCGCTGGTCCATGAGCGAAGTGAGGAAGGTGGAATCTTTCGTTGCATCTTCTATGCACTCGTCCACGGTCCTGGAGCTATGTCCTATCTCGAGTTTTGTGTCCCATAAGGGATAGAGCATGCTGTTCTGAAAGCCTTCCGAAAGCGTGTCCTGATACAGGAACAGGAGATCGATGTCGGAATAAGCGTTTAACTCGTCCCTGCCGTACCCGCCTATGGCAACCAGGGTAGATGTGCTGTTCTGATCGCTGCCCGACAGGGCGTAAAGCCTCTCCAGGAGCAAATCGATATAGTCGCTGAATATGACCGCAAAATCATAACCTCCAAGGCCTGACTTGTGGAACTCATTCAAGAGAGAGCGCAGTGTTACGATGTAATTTTTTACGATTTGATTTTTATTGGAATTGTTTATGCTTTTTAACAGCGGGTGCAGTTCAACATTCAGTTTCTCGTTTATTTTGTCTGCCATGATATCAGTATGCACCCCTTCTTGATAGAATTGCCGGAATAGTTTTCAGAAGAATTATTATGTCCAGCAAAAAAGACCTGTTTTTAATGTAATAGAAATCATATTCGAGGTTTTCCTGGAGGGGGATGTCCTTCCTTCCCAGTATCTGCCACAGGCCCGTTATTCCCGGTTTAACCGTGAGTCTTTTCTTTTGCCATTCCTCATACTTTTCAACGATAAACGGCATTTCAGGCCTTGGACCGACAATGCTCATATCACCTTTCAGCACATTCAGGAGGTTCGGGAGTTCATCAAGGCTTGTTTGCCTTAAAAATTTGCCGACCTTCGTTATGCGGAGGTCGCCGGGTTTGCCCGGTGAATAGTCATAGGGGTTTGTTGTGGTATGCATTGTCCTGAACTTGTAGATCTTGAACGGCTTGCCGTTCAACCCGATCCGTTCATGAACGAAGGAGACACCACCCTTTGAGTCCATCTTGATCAGGATCGGTATGATAATCCAGAACGGGAGGAGGAGAACAAGGAGAATACCTGCAATCATGATATCCATGAATCTTTTCAAAAAAGTATAGGTCAGATTTTCTCTTTCTTCTTTCAGGTCGAATACCGGGAAGTCTTCTATAAACTCTATGTCTGCATTGTGGGCAATGACCCCGAACAGGTCGGACGCTATCCTGAAGCCTACGGGTATGCCCTCACACTTCATGATCAACTCCATAATACGGCTGTGAGATAAAGCAGGTATCGCTATAAAAACCTCCTCAATCCGGTAACGTTCCACTATCTCGCGTATCGTATCAACCCTGTCGAGTACGGGCCTTTTTGAAATGGTTGCCTTTAATTTGTCCGGGGCATCGTCCAGAAACCCGATAACGTCGTACCCTTTTTCAGGGTGGTCCGAAATGCTTTGTAACGCACGAATGCCTGTTGTACCGGCACCGACAATGATACACCGTATCGTGCCGTATCCCGATTTTCTCAGCCTGTCCGGGATGCTGAAAAGGATTGCCCGGGAGATGCCGGTTACGGTAAAGGTCAGGCCTATAAAAATGAGCAGTACGGATCGTGCGAAATCATACTCTTTAAATAAGAATGAAACCGACATAACAACAAGGGCTGCAAGTACGACTCCGCGGACAACCGCCTGGATTTCTTCAAGATTTTTCTTGAGCTTTCCGGGCTTGTAGGTGCCGAATACGCTATTGGTGGCAACCCACAGAACAAGCATGGCCGGGTAGGATTCAAGGTATATATGGAAAGGGTTTATTGCGTAACCGAAGAGCGGCGTCGCAAGCCAACGTATAAAGTATGCGGCAAACCATGAAGCCGATATAACGACAGCATCATTTACAAGGATGACTATGTGCCATTTTCTTAAAAGCCAGTCTTTCATGTGTGTGATAAAAACAACCCTTTATTTTAATCCAAACTATATAGCCCATAATTACGTATTAAACAAGGACATGAGACCAATCAAACCCCTTTAAGTATTGACAACGATTAATTTCTAATCGATATATTGCTGTAGAGCGGGGGTAAATCGCCCCCAAATATTTCTATTGAATTTATTCATGTTAAGAGGCTGTCCGACAATGTCATTGCGAGGAAGGAATGACGAAGCAATCTCCTGGCATACCAAGGGATTGCCACGCTCTCTTCGGTCGCTCGCAATGACGAAATGGGATTGGAGGACACCCTGTTAAATGGAAAGGAATTACGGGAATTATATGGCACAGATAATAGACGGTAAAAATGTAGCGCTTCAGGTAAAACTTGAGGTGAAAGAGCAGGTCGCAAGGCTTAAGGCAAAGTATAACGTAACACCGGGCCTTGCCGTGATCCTTGTCGGCGATGATCCGGCATCGGCCGTCTATGTCCGGAACAAACAAAAGGCGTGCGACGATGTCGGTATCCATTCGAGGACATTCAGCTTTGCATCCGATGTGGAGCAAAAAGAGCTGGAGATACTGATAGGCGAGCTGAACAAAAACCCGCAATATAACGGTATTCTGGTACAGATGCCGCTGCCAAAGCCGCTGAATTCAAGAGCCCTCTTAAATATGATAGACCCGGACAAGGACATAGACGGGCTTTTGCCCTCGAACATCGGAAAACTCGCGATCGGAGAGGAAGCGCTGTATCCGTGCACCCCGCTCGGGATAATGGTGCTCTTGCAGAGGTATTCCATACCGGTATCGGGTGCTCATGCTGTCATTGTCGGAAGGAGCAATCTTGTCGGTAAGCCCCTTGCTTTGATGATGCTTGCTGCGAATGCAACGGTCACGGTGTGTCACACCAAAACAAAGGACCTGTCCGAAATAATAAAACAGGCGGATATCCTGGTCGCAGCGGCCGGCCGGCGGGGCGTTATAAAGGGAGAGTGGATCAAGCAGGGTGCGGTTGTGATCGATGTGGGTACCAACAGGAACGAGAGCGGCAAACTTACCGGCGATGTCGAATTTGAGCAGGCCGAAAAGCGGGCATCGTTCATAACACCGGTACCCGGCGGGGTAGGGCCCATGACCATAGCCATGCTCATGAAGAACACCCTCGCAGCGACCGAGAGGCAGATCAGGTAATGATTGTTACCGATAAAAAGCCAAGGCAGGAAGTTCTCGATGCACTGAAAGATTATCACAAGGTTTTTGTGATTGGCTGCGGCTCATGTGCTGCGGCAAGCAGGACCGGCGGTGAGGATGAATGCAGGGAGTGGGTCGATGAGCTTAAAAAGAACGGCAAAGAGCCCACGGGACATTTCATACCCGAGGAAACATGCCATGTGTTCCTTTTAAAAAGCATGCTGCGGCAGTCGGAACCGGCTGCCGGGTCCGATGTGTTCCTCGTCCTGTCATGCGGTGCAGGGGTTCAGGCTGTATCCGCAGCAACGGATAAGCCTGTTGTCGCAGGTCTGAACAGCATGTTTCTCGGTACCACCTACAGGGCCGGAGAGTTCTTAAAGTACTGTTCCCTGTGCGGAAGCTGTGTGCTTTCCTCTACAGCGGGTATATGCCCTGTTACCCGCTGTCCAAAGGGATTGCTGAACGGTCCGTGCGGAGGTATGGTAAACGGCAAGTGCGAGGTTGACAGCGATATGAAATGTGTATGGGTTGAAATATACGAAAGGTTAAAGTCCAGGAATAAAGAAAAGATACTTACTATGGTAAACAAACCAAAATCTTACGGCAACATAAGACATCAAAAGGTAGAGCCCAAAAAGCTTTCTAAAAAGGCACTATAATGTCAAAACTCAGCGAAGCACTTAAAAACAAGGAATTTGTGATTACCGCAGAGCTTTCTCCAAGAAAGGGCACCATTGTTTCCAATTTTATTAAAACGGTAAACGCCCTCAAGGATAAAGTACATGCCATAAATATTACCGACAATCAAAGGGCTGTGATGCGAATGAGTTCCCTGGTAGCTTCATACCTTGTTCTCAGGGAAGGCGTGGAACCCGTTTATCAGCTTACCTGCAGGGACAGGAACAGGCTTGCACTCCAGTCCGACCTTATCGGTGCGGCAACGCTCGGCATACAGAACGTGCTGGCACTCACCGGGGATCACCCGTCTGCCGGTGACGCTCCCGAGGCGAAACCCGTGTTCGATCTCGATGCAGCGACCCTTTTGCAAACCATAACAAAATTAAACAACGGTTTTGATCTGAACGGCCATCCGCTCAAGGGAGCTACGGATTTCTTTGCAGGTGCGGCACTCACCCCTCAGACAGAGCCTCTTGAGCCAGTCCTCCTGGCAATGGAAAGGAAGATACATGCCGGTGCAAAATTTTTCCAGACACAGCCTGTTTTTGACACAGAAGCATTTGCGTCCTTCATGTCGAAAACAGCTCAATTTAATATCCCTGTTATGCCGGGCATACTGCTCCTGCACTCAGCAGAGCAGGCATTGAACCTGAACGCCCACGTACCCGGTATAAAAATTCCGGATCCCTTAATCAAAAGGCTTGAAACAGCTTCTGATCCGCACAGAGAGGGGATAGCTATAGCGGCCGAACTTATCGGCAATCTGAAACAAATTGCCCAGGGTGTGCATATAATGACCGTGGGTCAGGAAAAGGATATCCACACAGTACTTGAAAGGATTTGATATGAAACGAACACCTCTTTATGAAACGCACAGGAAACTCGGAGCAAAGCTTATGGAATTCGGCGGTTATGATATGCCCCTCCAGTATACCGGTATTATCGATGAGCATCTTACGGTTAGGAATAAAGCCGGTATTTTTGATGTGAGTCATATGGGAGAAATATTTATCAGCGGGAAAGACGCGCTTGCTTTTTGTGAGTGGTTAACGCCCAATCATGTAGCAAGACTTTCCCCGGGTCAGGCCCAGTACAGCTTTTTACTCAACGAGCAGGGCGGTGTGATAGACGACCTGATCATTTACAGGCTGGACTCGGATTCTTTTATGTTTTGTGTTAACGCATCGAATACGGACAAGGATTACAGCTGGATACTATCGCATAAGAAGGGCAAGGTGATTATCGATAACAGGTCCGATGATATCGGCTTGATCTCGGTCCAGGGTCCATTGTCCGGTAAAATCATGGAACCGATCTTCAGTGATGCACACGACGTCAAGAGGTTCACTTTTAAGACGGATACCTATAAAGGCAGGCAGGTATACCTGTCAAGGACCGGTTATACCGGTGAGGATGGTTATGAATGCTTTGTCGATAATCCCGTTGTTGTGGATCTCTGGAATGCAATCATGGAAAGCGGCGCTTCCTACGGCATAAAGCCGATAGGACTCGGTGCAAGAGATACCCTGCGTGCAGAGATGGGGTATCCGCTCTACGGTATGGAACTGAATGATACAACGACACCGCTTTCGGCAAACCTCGGCTGGGTGATCAAGATTGATAAGGGCCCCTTTGTCGGCAGTGAGGCGCTGAAATCCGTTGTCGAACATGGAGTTAACAAAAGGCTTGTAGGAATTATCATGAACGGAAAGTCCATTCCAAGGCATCAGAACCCTGTACAATGGAAGGACAGGATTATCGGCGAGGTGACAACAGGCACGTATTCACCTTCGCTGTCCCGCGGTATTGCAATGGCGTATGTCGATAATGATGTTGAGAGCAACGAAGTCGGCATAGACATCAGGAGCATCCTTCATACCGGGGCCGTGGTTCAGCTGCCGTTTATAAAAAAATAGATGGAGGTAACTATGCAGGTACCAAAGGATTTAAAATACACAAAGGATCACGAATGGGCACGTGTTGAAGGCGCTACAGTTTCCGTCGGTATAACGGATTATGCCCAGGATAAACTTGGCGACGTGGTATTCATAGAGATTGAGAACGGAGGAACAAGGGTAAAGCAGGGTGAAAAGTTCGGCACCGTAGAATCGGTAAAATCCGTTTCAGACCTGTTCTCACCGCTCAGCGGCAAGATAACGGATGTTAACAAGGATCTTCTTGAACACCCCGAATACGTCAACAAAGACCCGTACGGAAAGGCGTGGATGATCAAGCTCGCAGCGGATGCAGTTAAAGATGAGATGTCTCAATTGATGGATGCGGATGCTTATGAAAAGTACTGCAAGGAAGCAGGTTAACGGTTTGAACCGGTTGAACGGTTTGAACGATTGGAACGGGATTTAACGATGAAACTGCCATTTATATCTATAACCGGGCATGAAAAGCAGCAGATGCTTGATGCCATTGGCGTAAAAAGCATTGAGGAACTGTTTTCCGGTATTCCGGAATCCATAAGAAAGGATGCAGAAAAGGCATTTCAGGGTTCACATCCTTTTTCATCACCCCTCCCTGAACCGGAGGTCATTGAAGAGCTCCGTGCATTAGCAGAAGAGAACGGTAAAACCGTACAGAAAATAAACTTTGCAGGCGGCGGTGCCTATGGACACTTTATTCCATCGGCACTGAACTATGTACTCAGCCGTTCCGAGTTTGTTACGAGCTATACCCCCTATCAGGCGGAGATAGCCCAGGGCACCCTGCAATCCGTTTTTGAGTTCCAGAGCTATATCGCGATGCTTACCGGTATGGATCTGGCAAATGCATCAATGTACGACGGTGCTTCTGCGTGTGCGGAATCCGTGCTGATGGCAATGCGTATATCCGGGAAACGGCGCATACTGGTTTCAAAGGCGCTGCACCCGCATTACCAGGAAGTGATCAATACCTATACGCAGGGTATGGATGTGGATATCGAGTATATACCGTATGATCCCGGAACAGGGATTACCTCGGCATCCGCACTCAATACTGCATTGGACGAAACGGCCGCATGCTTTGTTGCAGGTTATCCGAATTTCTTCGGTATCATAGAACCCATTGACAGCCTTTTCAGGATGGCCGCAGAAAAAAAGGCCCTGTCTATAGCGGTTATAACAGAAGCGATGTCAACCGGTTTCCTGGTGCCGCCCGGCAGGCTTGGTGCCGCTATAACTGCAATGGAGTGTCAGTCGTTCGGTGTGCCGCTTTCCTTCGGGGGACCTTACATCGGCGTTATTGCCTCAAGGAAAGAATTTGTAAGGCAGCTTCCCGGAAGGCTTGTCGGTGAGACCGTGGATAAGGAAGGCAGCAGGGCATACACACTCACGCTTTCGACCAGGGAGCAGCATATCCGCAGGGAAAAAGCCACGTCGAATATATGCAGCAATGAAGGATTGCTTGCAATAGCAGTGGCGATATACCTGGCACTTGCCGGAAAAAGCGGGCTTATGCACACGGCACGCCTTAATCATGAGAATACCGTCTATCTGCACAGCAAGCTCGAAGGATTAAACGGTGTAAGCTTTCCATTCAATAGTCCATTTTTCAATGAATTTGTTGTCAGGATTAAAAATCTTAACGATATTTACAATGACCTGTTAAAGGGCGGGTACCTGCCCGGTGTGATGCTTGAACCTTACTATAAGGATATGCAAGAGTGCATGCTGGTCAATGCCACGGAGATGCATACGCAAGAGCAAATGGACAAATTTGTAAAGAAAATAAAAAAAATATGTGTCGGGAGTTCGGAAGTATAGTAACGAAGTCCCCCCCTCTTAAGATAAGAGGGGAGCAGGGGGCGTTATGAAACAAGAAGAATCCGTAACTCCCTTAATTCCCTCTTAACCTAAGAGGGATAACGCAAAAGAATCCTCTGCTTAATCTAAGAAGGGAGGAGAATAAAAAGACATTGCGAAACAGGGAGGTCAGGAAATGAAAAAAAGTGTAATTGTGAGCGCGGCGAGAACTCCGGTAGGCAGTTTCCTGGGATCTCTATCCGGTGTGGCCGCACCGCGGCTCGGCAGTATAGCAATAAAAGAGGCTGTTAAACGGGCAGGTATCGATGCTTCGAAGATAGATGAAGTAATCATGGGCAATGTACTGACCGGCGGCGAGGGCCAGGCGCCTGCACGCCAGGCCATGCGTTATGCGGGCATACCGGACAACACAGGTGCATTAACAATAAACAAGGTCTGTGGATCCGGTGTTAAATCGGTTATGCTTGCGGACCAGATTATACGTACAGGTGACGCAAAAATAATTATTGCTGGCGGTATGGAGAATATGAGCAGTGCACCGTACTTCCTTGAAAAGGCACGGTCAGGCTACAGGATGGGCAACGGCAACCTGATAGATTCCATGATCTGGGACGGGTTGTGGGATCCGTATAATAATTTTCATATGGGTAATGCCGCTGAGTTATGTGCAAAGGAATACCATTATACGAGACAAGCGCAGGATGCGTTTGCCGTAGAAAGTTATAAACGCTCTCAGCATGCAATAGCCCAGGGTTTGTTTAAGAAGGAGATTGTAACGGTAGAGATTCAGGGAAAGAAGGGCGCTGTGATTGTCGATCAGGACGAAGAGCCGGCAAAGGTTGATTTTGCAAAGATCCCTTCATTAAAGCCCGCTTTTATAAAAGACGGCACGGTGACAGCGGCGAATGCTTCTACGATAAACGACGGCGCAGGTGCCGTTGCTGTTGTTGATGAGGATTATGCAAAGGAATTGGGGTTGAAACCCATCGCAAGGATCGTGGCATCAGCGCAGGCTGCAAAAGCCCCGGAATGGTTTACCCTGGCCCCGGTGGATGCAATCAAGAATGTCCTGAAAAAGGCGGGGATGTCAACAGGCAGCATAGATCTTTATGAGATCAACGAAGCCTTCGCTGTCGTTACCATGGTTGCCATGGATCAACTCGGTCTTGATCATGCAAAGGTGAACGTCAGGGGCGGGGCTGTTTCCATAGGTCATCCTATAGGTGCATCAGGGACAAGACTGCTTGTAACGCTCCTCCATGCAATGCAGGATATGAACAAATCAACCGGGCTTGTTACGCTCTGCATAGGAGGCGGAGAAGCCGTTGCCCTGATAGTAGAAAGAATGTGATTGATTATACAGCTCTCTTAAGAGAAAAACTAAACAGTCTGAAGCCCAGGGAGCTTTTTTCTGAAAAAATGAAAAAGGCGGCTGTTCTTGCTTTGTTTTCCAATGCTCATGGCGATACGGAGCTTATTCTTACCAGAAAGGCTCAGGATATCGGGTATCATTCGGACCAGATCTCGTTCCCGGGCGGTACGGTCGAAGACAGTGAAACGACGATCCAGACGGCGTTGCGGGAAACAAAAGAGGAGATAGGCATCGATAAAAAATTCATTGAAATAATCGGCAGGTTTCACGACGATTCGGTCCCGATCAGTAAATTCATAGTTACGCCCTACGCCGCACTTTTAAAAACAAAACCGGTTTTCAAGGTTCAGGCATCAGAGGTAAAAGAGGTGTTTACCGTACCGTTTGAGTTCTTTCTCGATGAGTCGAACTACACCCCGCAGAATGTGGTCATCCGTGGAAACGATCTGACCGTGGACGGGTACAACTACAACAACCGTATCATATGGGGGCTGACCTGCCGCTTTATCAGAACGCTCGTCGAGATCATTAAAGATACGTCCCTCTGACCGCATGGACAGGCTCATGGGTTTGTGATAGATAAAAGCCATGATGCCTGTAATAGATCATATTTATAACCTTTCCGTAAAGATCGGAAAACGCGGGACTGCGACGGAAGGGGAATACAGGGCGCGGGATTATATCAAGAATACGTTTGACCGCATGGGTATCCGGAATTCCACGGAGCAGTTCAAAACAATCACATCTTTTTCGTATCCCTATATCCTGATCTATCTTACGAGTGTTGCCGGAGCGATCTTTCTCTTGTTGCATCGTCCGGTTATTTCGATCCTCCTGACCGGTATCGGAGCAGTGACATTCTTTTTGGAGAACACATCGTTTGAGCTCGTGGCATCGTTACTGCCGAAAAGGACGTCGAGCAATGTAATCGGCTATATCCCTGCCGCGAGAGGGCATAAAAAAAGGGTAATAGTAACTGCACATTATGATTCCTCCCGTTCCGGTATCATGTTCTCGCCAAGCTTTGTGAAGGGCTTCAGAAATACGTTTATCGGTCTTGTCATATCCCTTTTTTCAATGTTCATTCTTACAGCCATGTACTGGATTACCCACGTTGTATGGCTCAAGATACTTGTTGGTATCCTGGCGCTTGATCCCCTTGTAACAGTCGGATTGCTGATCCATAGAGAGATAAAAGGTGATTATACTCATGGTGCGAACGATAATGCATCCGGTGTCGGCGTACTCCTCGGTATAGCGGAAAAATTCAAGAAAGAGCCGCTTGCCAATACAGAACTTTACCTTGTAGCAACAGGGGCGGAAGAGGTCGGCATGGTCGGCATGGCAGCATTTGTAAAACTGAATCAGAAGCTCTTAAATGATGCGCTTATCATCAATATAGACAACTGCGGTGCCGGGCAGGTCGCCTACATCGTCGAAGAGGGGATGATAAAAAAGTATCCTGCAGAACACGGCCTGGTCGCAATGGCAGACCAGCTCCGGAAAAAGGGGTTTGAAAACGTCAAACCGAGGGTCTTTACAACAATGTCCACGGATGCGCTCGTGCCGCTGGCAAGGGGATATAAGTCGATGAGCATCATGGCATTTGACCATGAGGGGATATTGCCCAACTGGCACTGGGAAACCGATATCTTCGAGAACGTCCAGCCTGCGGCCGTCAACCTTGCGTACGACTTCACCTCAGAGTTGATAAAGACGATTGATTCGAACAACTAAATCCGTTCAAGCAGTTTAAACGGTTCAAACGGTTTAATCGGTTTAAACTGTTTAAACGTTTTGAGCGGATTGAACTGAATTATGATTGAACGGTTTAATCGGTTTAAACGGCTTGAACTTCTTAATAGGACGGTTTGAACTGCTGGAACGAATTGATCTCTTTCATAAATAAAAACGCTTTAAATAATTAACCCTTGCTTTATACGCTATTTTGTAGTATTATTCCCCTGCTTTAACGGTTTGAACGTCTTAAACGGTTTAAACGGATTGAACTGAGTTATTATTGAACGGTTTAAACGTTTTGAGCGGACTGAACTGAATTATGATTGAACGGTTTAATCGGTTTAAACGATTTGAACTTCTTAAACGATTTTATAATAGGGAGGAAAACATGTACTTTGAGGATTTGGAAGTCTGGAAGACTGCAAGGGTATTAACCAACAGAATTTATAAAATTACCAATGCACATCCTTCTTTTTCAAAAGATTATGGTCTTATAGATCAAATAAGACGAGCCTCTGTTTCCATCATGTCCAACATAGCGGAAGGCTATGAACGCGGCGGTAATCAAGAATTAGTACAGTTTCTGGCAATAGCCAAAGGTTCATGCGGGGAAGTGAGGTGTCAGCTATATATTGCCGGGGATCAGGCTTATCTTACACAACAGGAATTGAAATCTCTCATAGATGAGTGCAAGCGCATCTCCATTATGATCAGCAATTTTATAGACTATCTTAAAAGAAGTCCGTTGAAAGGTTCAAAATACAAAGTACCTGTACCAAAGAGTATGAAAGAAGAAGTAGATGAGATTGTGAAAGAAATGAATCTAAAAAATAAAGTTTAAACGGTTCAAACGGTTTAATCGGCTTAAACTGTTTAAACGTTTTGAGCGGTTTGAACTGAGTTATGATTAAACGTTTTGAACTTCTTAATAGAACATCTTGAACTGCTGGAACGATTTGATCGCTTTCATAAACAAAAAAGCTTTAAATAAACAACCTCTTGCTTTATACCCTATATTATAGTATTAATTCCCTGCTTGAACGTTTTGAACGTCTTAAACGGTTTAAACGGATTGAACTGAGTTATTATTGAGCGGCTTAAATAGCAATTCTTATTGCAAACACCGGAATATTGACCTATCATAATCGCACTTCCTTGCAACGCATGCAGATTAACAAATACTGTAAAGGAGATTTGCCATTCCGAAAAATCTCAAAGTTTTTGTTCTCTTGCCGGTATTATTAGAAGGAGGTCCCATCTAAATGCCCCCCTCGGATAAGAAAGCGAAAGCATTCTATACACACAGTCAGTGTTCAGTATATTCATTCCGTTGGATTACAGGAAGAATCTATGCTATCCTTCAAAAAAAGAATGGTTAGATTATGATCAGTTTCCATAATAGCGCGGTATTTTTAAAGGAAAATGAAGTTCACCTATGATCCAGAATAGAACATAGATGCAAGGAGGTTAACCATGTCGGCTGTAATAAATATGGTTGCAAAAGAATTACATATGAACCCCGGAGAGCTTTTGAATGAGAGTGTAAGAAGTTATCTCGAAAAAAAGCTCTCGGCAATCGATGCCGAGATTTTTCTCATAGTAAAGAAATACGGCATTAAAAATGTATTTGAGCTTGATACAAAAGTAAAGAAGGGCTTTATACATGAGAAAGATGCCTACGATGATTATTTCACGCTGGACAATCTCGAAACAGAGCGAAAAACAATAAGAAGAATATTAGAAAAGCTCTGATGTCTACGATTGCAGACATTAAAAGAATAGCAGAGGTTGAGTTTTCGGACATAATTAGCAGCGCATATCAAATAGAGTATAAGCTACGAATAACGTTAAGAAATGATAGCTTTATCGATGTATACCTGTCCCGGACATTACCGGATAAATTCGGTTTCCATTGGGAATGTAGAGATAAAAAAGGGACAATTTACCGGTACGATAATTTCCCCGATAAGAAATGGCGGCATGTAACCACATTCCCGCATCATTTTCATAACGGTTCTCAGGATACTGCAGAAGCGTCACCATTTCCACGTACGACAATTGACGGCTTCAGAGCGTTTATGGAATTCGTGAGAAAAAAACTCGAATAACTCCCACGATGATTTTGACCGCAAAGAGAAACCGTCCTGAATCATCTATGGAACAATCATATTGACTGCCCGCCTGGCGGCAGACCTTTGCCACCCTTTTTCTTCAGCCATTGCAGTGCAGCTCGCAGACTTTATTGATTTTATTGCAATCACCTGATTTTAGACCTATCATAAACGCACTTCCCTGAAATGCACGCAGGTTAACAAATTCTGAAAAAGGAGATTTGCCATTCCGAAAAATCTCAACGTTTTTGTTCTCTTGCTGGTTTTACAGAAAAGGAGGCCCCACCTAAATGCCCCCCTCGGATAAGAAAGCTGTCGCTAAGGTAAGCAAAGAGGGATGTATCCATTCCCTCCGAGATCACTTGATAACTACTTCAGAACTGGCTTTACAAATGTCAAGAATGTTCGATGTTGTATGCTGGTTACGTTGTGCTCAGTTATGGCATGAGATAAGGAATTCTAAATGACTGATTTATACGCCCATACGCCAAACAAAAATGGCGAATGGCATAAACTCGAAGATCATTTAATAGAAGTCGCCAGACTTGCCACAAAATTTGCTAATAAATTCGAAGCGGGAGAAATAGCTAAGTGGATAGGATTATGGCATGATTTAGGGAAATCAAATCCTGAATTTCAAAATTACCTCAAAGCATGTCAGCGCGATGAAAGACACGAAAAAGTTCCACATTCAATATGGGGTGCGGTTTTGGCATATCAGCTTATCAATCAAAATAAAAAAAATGATCGTTGGAAAGAAATAGCTCTAACGATTGCAGGGCATCATAGTGGTATGGACCAGCCGGGATCACTTTCTCAAAGACTTGAGGAACGCATACAAAATAACCAAGTTTTATTCCAGAAAGTTGTTAAGTATGCAAGAGGGCTTCCTTCTCCACCAACAGTAAACCTGCCAGAATTGACTCGTACACAAAGAGAATTATTTATTCGAATGCTTTTCTCTACCCTTGTTGACGCTGATTATCTGGATACAGAAAAACATTTCAATGAGAAGCAATACATTTTGAGACAAAATCAACAGGGGATTGAGAACCTTTGGAGTAGATTTGATGCAGAGCAAAAGCAATTCGTCAGTGCCGCCAATACTGGAACAACAGTCAATAAGATTCGTAAGGAAGTTTATGAATTATGCGATAAATCAGCTTCAGGACAACCTGGTATCTACCGAATGACTGTTCCTACTGGCGGTGGAAAGACGAGAAGTGGCTTAGCTTTTGCGCTAAAACATGCGACTGTAAATAAAATGGACAGAGTTATTGTGGCGATACCCTATACAAGCATTATAGATCAGACAGCTAAGGAGTACAGAAAGATTCTTGGATCTGATGCGGTGCTTGAACATCATAGCCAGATCAGTATACCCGCTAATGAAAGTCAGGATGCTGCGTATGTTTTATTGAGACTTGCCTATGAAAACTGGGATGCACCTCTTATTGTGACTACAACTGTACAGCTTTTTGAAAGCCTGTTTTCGAATAAGCCCGGAAAAGTGCGTAAACTTCACAACCTTTCACGAAGTGTTATTTTGATAGATGAGGTACAGGCTTTACCTCCGGAATTACTAACCCCAACACTGGATATTCTAAGGGAGCTTGTTGATCGATATCATGTTTCTGTTGTTCTTAGTACTGCAACTCAACCTTCATTTGAAGCAAGCTATTATTTGAAACCCTTTCAAGGATTACAAGTCTTTGAGATAGTTCCTAAAGAAACTTATCAAGAGTATTTCAAAAAACTCAAACGGGTCATATACAAGCTAAAAGAAAAGCCGGTTTCATGGCAAGAATTGGCGGATGAAATTTCCAAAGAAAAACAGATTCTGGTTGTGCTTAACACCCGCAAAGACGCATTATCTCTTATTGAAGCCCTTAGTGATAAAGAAGATGTTTTTCACCTTTCAACTCTACTTTGTGGCATACATCGAAAGCTGATTCTCAGAGAAGTGAAAAGAAGACTTAAGAGTGGGTTGTCTGTTAGGCTTATCAGCACTCAGGTTATTGAAGCTGGTGTTGATATTGACTTTCCTATAGTTTACAGAGCAATAGGACCTTTAGATAGAATTGTTCAGGCAGCGGGAAGGTGCAATAGAGAGGGAAAGCTTTCACAAGAACAACTTGGGCGTGTCGTAATTTTTGAGCCGTCTGAAGGACGGACGCCAAAAGGTCCATACAAAACAGGGCTTGAAAAGGCAAAACTCTTGTTGGCGCAACATAATATTTCCGAACTGCATAATCCTGAACTTTATCGGGTATATTTCGAGAAGCTATTTGCTGATGTTGATACAGACAAAAAAAAGATACAAACCCATAGAGAGATTCTTGATTACCCAACAGTTAATTCTGAATACAAGTTAATTGAACAGAACACGGTTTCTGTGTTGATTAATTGTAATTCAGCAACAAAAAGGTTGAAGGAGTGGAAACATCAACCTTGCAGAAGAACGTGGCAGAGGTTGCAGCCTTTATTAGTCAATATGTTTAACTATGAGGTTCAGAAACTTAAAGCAGAGGGCTGGCTTGAGCAAATATCGGACGAGTTATATTTTTCAATGGGCACATATGAAAAGTTGAAAGGACTGGTTCCGGCAATTTATGATCCAAGTGATCTTATACAATAGGAGGGTGAAGCATGGACCATGCAACTTTTTCAATCAAAGTAGGTGGAGACTATGCCTGCTTTACAAATCCGGGTTTAAAGGTAGAACGATGCACTTATCCGATCATGACTCCCTCAGCAGCCAGAGGAGTTTTGGAGGCAATTTACTGGAAGCCTCAGTTCAGATGGGAAATCAGAGAAATCAAAGTGCTCAAGCCTATCAAACAGATTAGCATCATGCGGAATGAAATTGAAGATCGTCAAGACAAGAAACCAATTGTCATTGAGAAAAAGAGACAGCAAAGAGCAAGCCTAATTTTAAAAGACGTTGAGTATGTTATTACCGCAGAAATAGTACTTAAGGAAGGAATCAATAATATCGTTGGTTATTTTGATCAGTTTAAGAGAAAACTTGAACAAGGACAATGTCACCATACACCTTATCTTGGGACACGAGAGTTTTCGG
>DAHXOM010000281.1 GCA_027364825.1 bacterium
AGAATGAAGAATAAAAAGCCGTTAGAAAAACTCATGAATGAGGATGATAAAAGGCCCAGAACTCCATTGAAGATAGGCGTATGCCTGAGCGGCGGCGCCATACGGGGGCTTGCCCATGTCGGCGTACTCCGCGTTCTTTACAACGAATTTATTCCCATTGATTTCATCACCGGCAGCAGTGCAGGGTCGATTGTAGCAAGCCTTTACGCACTTTACGGTTATCACTCCAGCTGGTCAGCCTTTGAAAGAACGTTAAAGAATAAATCCATTTTCAAGATCAAGAAAAATAAAAACGACGAATTGTTTGATTCGGGATATTTCAAGGGGTGGCTGAAAGATATGCTTGGTGATGCAACATTTGACGATGTCAGGATACCCCTGGAGGTTACAGCCCTTGACATTGTGTCCGGTAAAACTATTTACCTGAATGAGGGTTACCTGAGGGACGCGATCTATGCCTCCTGTGCCGTACCCGGTATCTGGAAACCTGCAAAGGTAGGCGATATGCTTCTTGTAGACGGTTCATTCGGCAATGATGTTCCGGTTGAATGGCTGAGGGGAAAAGGTGCTGATGTGATCATAGTTTCCCTGGTGAACATATACAATGAGTTCCTGTACGGTACAGGCTTATCCTTATCAAGGATGCTGAAGCTTGTGACTTCAAGCAGTATTATAAAGCCTTTTATTGTCGCAGGTGGAACAGGGCTTGAATACGCAACGAGGGATATAACAGGGAAAGACGCAAGACCTTTAAAAACGCTTCTCAGGACTATGGCGGTGTTCGGCAAGAATTTTAACAGCCAGAAATGGGGTACAGATGCGGACGTGAAAATAGTGCCCAATATAGGAGATTTCTATTCCAGCAACCCCGGGTATTTGTCCAGAAGCAAGAGGACAGAATTCATAGCTGCCGGTGCAATTGCTACGTGGAAGAAAATTCCGCAGTTAAAACAGATTCTCGGAGAGATAAAATTAAAGAAAGAACTGTCCGTCTCGGCCTCGGACAAGATAAAGAAACAGATTAAGAATGTTAAGAATTCTTTTCTGAAACTGGTCGGTTGATCCACGCAAAAAGGAATGAGGGAAGAGTAGCGAGGAAAGAGGGAGAAAAGGGGAATAGGGTTCGAGGGGACGAGGGAGATAAAGCCGTTTAAGCCGCTTGAACCGTTTAAACCGTTAAGAAGGGAATAGCAGGAGCGAGGGACGAGGGGGAAAACAGAATTCCTTCCCGCATCACGAACTTCAGTGTCATTCCTGACGGTTTACTGCTGTGATTCTTCAGTGCCCGGAGAGGATGTGTCCTTTTTTGTTTCTTCATGGGATACCTGGGCTGATGGCTTTACTTTTTTCGCAGGCTTCTTTCTCTTCACCTTTTTATTCACGGTCAACATTTTTGAAAGCGTTTCCAGTTTGGAATCCAGCTTTGCCACTTCGTTGTTTAATCTTCTTATGTCTTCTGCAGAGGGCAGATTAAAAGCTCCAAGAGCCATCGGCATGATAGTGTCAAGTCCCGATTTTACCCTCATCATCTGTTCGACTGTTCTGTCAAGGACTGGTTGAAGCTTTTTCGACGAAAATAGCTTTTCAATGATATCATTCAAGGTAAACCCCCCAAACAGATCTGTAGACTTTTTCTTCATAACCTCACCTCCTGTACCTATATAATCAGATAGATCGAAATGATGTCAAATACTTTTATGGGTTGGGCCGGTTGACAGAGGATGACCTGCTGTTATAAAAAATCAGCATGAGAAAATTACAGTGTGTTCTTATCCTGATCATACCGTTGTTCCTGAATTCGTGTCACAACAGACCATCCGCTGTCCCTGCCCTGGTCATAGGCATAGAAGGCACCCCGACAAACCTTGATCCCGGATATGCTACGGATGCTTATTCCGCACAGATATCAAGGCTGTGCTTTGAAGGGTTAATGCGGTTCAACAGGGAAGGGGTGCTTGTTCCCCAGCTTGCCGCCGGTTTTTCTGTAAAAGATAATAGAGATATAGCGTTTACCTTAAAAAAGGGCATACGGTTCCAGGACGGCTCGACGTTTACATCAGAAGATGTTGCCGCAACCATAGAGAGGATTATAAAATCACCGATATATTCACCATACCGTGAAGCGCTCTCGCACGTTCAGGATGTGATCTTGCAGGGGCAGTACAGGCTTATTATCCGGCTCAAAGAGCCGTACGCGCCTATCATGACAGCCCTGACCATAGGCATTATGCCGCGCACGCTCGCCAAAGAAAAAGACCTGCCCCTGGAAAAGCTCATTGGTACAGGGCCGTACCGGCTTTACCGGTACAGCCAGTCCCGTTCTGTGGAACTCCGGGCTTTTGACGGTTACCACGGCGGCCCCCCGCTCATTCAGAGGCTTCTCTTCAGGATTATACCCAATGACCTGACACGTGTCCTCGAACTCGAGAAGGGCAGCATAGACCTGCTGGTGAATGCAGTGCCGCCGGATGCAGTGAACGGTCTTGCCCGGGATAAGCATATACGCATGATAACCGGGCAGGGAAATGCTTATGAATATCTCGGTTTCAATATGCGGGATCCGGTTTTGCGTATAAAGAATGTCAGGCAGGCAATAGCACATGCGATAAACAGGCAGGCGATTATCCGTTATGTATTGTTCAACCAGGCAGAGCCTGCAACAGGAATACTTCCGCCGTGGAATATGGCGTATAATGCGGATGTAAAGCAGTATGACTATGATCCGGCCGAGGCCGGCCGTTTACTGGATAGAGCCGGGTTTCCTGAAAGGCATGGATACAGGTTTACACTTGATTTCAAGACCTCCGATAATCCCCTGTCCATTAGGGTTGCACAGGCTATTGCCTATCAGCTTGAGCAGGTCGGTATAAAAGTAAACCTTCGATCGTATGAA